>NZ_JBJDRF010000016.1:0-95566 GCF_044987305.1 Novosphingobium sp. ZW T3_23 | reverse complement strand
CATAGACTTGCGCATTGCGGCTGAATTCGTACTGCAAACCGGCCTTGCCGGTAACGGCGGTGTCGTGGGCCGAGAAGCTGCCGCTGGTGCTGGCATTGCCGGGGAACACGTTGTCTCCGGCGACGATCGGCGCGGTGCGGGTGCCGCTATTGGTGCCCTTCTCGTATTGGACGCGAATGCCGCCGATCGCGCGCAGCCCGCCGACGATGCCATAGTCCGCCTGGCCGAACGCAGCGATGCTGTCCTGCTTCAACCGGATGCGACTCTGGGCCGATTGCCACACGATATTGGTGGGAGCGCAAGGCTGGCCGACGATGCCGGTCGTGCAGCGAGCCCGGCGGCGGTCGAAGGGGCGCACGATGTCGCTGTGCATGTAGAACGCACCGACGACGTAGTTCAGGTCCGACTTGCCGTTATTGGCAATGCGCAGTTCCTGCGACCAGGCGCTCAGGTCGACGATGCCGTGGTTCTGGTTCCAGAAGGTATAGGGCGCGAAAGCGGCCGTACCCAAGTAGAGCGGCGAAGTGGCGTTGATGCGATCGATCGGCTGGTTCACTTCCAGATCGTACTTCTGGTAGGCCGTGATCGAGGTGATCGACGCGGCGCCGAGATCCCAGTCGGCCTGCAGCGAGTAAGTCTGCGACTTGCTGTTGGCGTAAGTGTCGGTGTCTTCGTTGATAGTGCGGTTCTTGCGGCTGGCGTCGATCGGGCCGACGACTTGCTGCAGCACCGGATTGACGATGGAGATCAGCGTGGAGGCGCAGCAATCCGCGTCGGTCTTCTTGTATTCACCGGCGAGCAGGAAGGTGAGGTTGGGCGTGGCTTCCCACTCCAGTTTGCCGCGCACGCCCCAGCTCTTGGTGCCGTTGACCCACTTGTCGGTGCCGATGTTGCGGGTCACGCCCTGGACATCGCTATAGAAGCCCGAGACGCGGGCGCGCAGGGTGTCGGTGATCGGGCCAGACACGGTGCCACGCGCGCGGTATTCGTTATGCTCTGCGATCGTGATTTCGCCCTTGCCCTCGAACGTGTCGGAAGGGCGCGCGGTGGTCACGCTGATGACGCCGGCGGAAGCGTTCTTGCCGAACAGCGTGCCCTGCGGGCCTCGCAGCACTTCGATGCGCTCGATGTCGGCCAGTTCCGAAAAGCCCTGGGCCGAGCGCACCGCGACGACGCCATCGACGACCACCGAAACCGAGGATTCAACACCCTGGCCGAACAGCGCGGTGCCGACGCCGCGAATGCGGAAGCTGGTATTGGTGGGATTGGCGCCCTGCTGGAACGAGAGCGAAGGGATGGCAGTGACGAGCGAAGTCGTATCGTTGATCTGGCGGGCGGCCAGTGCGTCGGCGCTCACGGCGGTGACGGCCAGCGGCACGTCCTGGAGGCGCTCGGCGCGCTTCTGCGCGGTAACGACAATATCGCCGGGCATGGTGCCGTCGGGCGCGGCGGCATCCTGCGCCATGGCCGGCGCGGCCCATATGACCGCAGCACCAAGCGCGGCGCCGAGCGCAGTAACGGAAACGGTAGACGCACCGAGAATGGTCTTCAGAGACATGTTTTCCCCTCCACTTGGGCTCCCGGCATCTTTGACGCTCCTGCTGAACGTTCGCGCCGGGTTCGAATCACCTGATTCATGTAACGCTAAACTCCAACCAGCCGGACGCTGTCAACGATTTATTTTACCGCTAATATAACCCCCGATACGTGGCTGCTCGGGAAACGGCGCATTTCGTTGGATTGCTAACCGACGGCAGGAACGAACAATGGTCAGGCGTGTCATGCGCGCAACAGCAATTGCAGTGACGCCTGAAAAACGCGATTGACATCCACGGCCACACTTGCTGTTTTAGCGTTAAATACGGGCTGCAGAAAAAGCGGGCCACATCAAATGGAGGGGATCTTGAGGGAACAGTGCGAGAGCGACGGCCGGCAATGGCCTTCGCCGAAAAGGGCGTGGTTTGCGGCCGGAATGCTGGCAGCGGCGAACACCCTTGCCTTCGTGGACCGACAGGCGCTTGCCCTCCTCGTCCAGCCGATCAAGGAAGACCTGCAGGCATCCGACACCGCGATGAGCCTGCTCTATGGCCTCAGCTTCACGATGTTCTATGTGCTCGTCGGCATTCCCGTCGCGCGGCTGGCAGACCGCGCCAACCGCCGTAACATCGTTGCCGGCGCCGTATTCATCTGGAGCATCGCCACTGCCCTCTGCGGCCTGGCACGCAGTTTCGGCACCCTGTTCATCGCCCGGATCGGCGTCGGTGCGGGTGAAGGCGGCCTCAGCCCCGCCGCCTATTCGATCCTCGCCGATTATTTCCCCAAGGAGCGCCTGGCCGCCGCCATGGGCGTCTACCAGATGGGCATCTACGTCGGCGGAGCCGCCGCCCTGCTGCTCGGCGGCTTTCTTGCAAGCGTCGTTCCGCCGGGTAGCGTGGTCGTGCTGCCGGTGATCGGCGCGGTCAAAGGCTGGCACCTGGTCTTCCTGATGCTCGGCATTCCCGGCGTGGTACTCTCCGGCGCCATGCTGCTGGTACGCGAGCCCGCACGCATGGGGCTCAGCGGTTCCTCCGCTTCTGCAAGCCCGCCCTTCTCCGAACTGGCCGCACACGTCGCCCGCCACTGGCAGGCCTATCTGGGCATCAGCTGCGGCTTCGCCCTGATGATCCTGGTCGGCAACGCCACCGGCGCCTGGATCCCCGCCTTCCTCGAACGCAAGTATGACCTGACGACCGCCCAGATCGGCGGCATCTACGGCACGATCACGGCCATCTGCGGCGTCAGCGGCACGCTCGCCGGCGGCTTCGCGGCCGCCGCGCTGCGCCGCCGTGGTTTCGAGCGGGCCAACCTGCTGGTAGCCCTGTTCGGCTTTACGGCGCTGATACCGGTCACAACGCTCTTCCCGCAGGCGCCCACCGCCACGCTGTCCCTGGCGCTCATCGGCGCGATGAATTTCCTGGCCGGGTTCAATTTCGGCGGCGGCCTGGCCGCGCTTCAGGAGATCACGCCGAACCGGATGCGTGCATCGATATCGGCCGGCTACATGCTGATGGTGAACCTGATCGGCGCCGCCGGCGGGCCCTTCGCGATCGCGCTGGTCACCGACTATTGGTACGGCGACCCCGCCGCCTTGCCCAATGCCATCACCATCGTCTGCGCCGTGTCCTCGCCCCTGTCCGTGGCGGCGCTGCTGCTGGGCCTGAGGGGCTACGGCCGCGCCATTTCAGTCAAGAGCTGAGACTGCTTTCACGCATATGACGCCGGCCGGTCGAACGCACCGGGACAACAGGATAAAGAACCCTATGTCGAAGCTGACGCGCATGACTCGCCTGGCCTGCACCGCCGCCCTGATCGTCGCCGGATCGCTCGCCTCGCAGCCGGGTCTTGCAAAGGCACCGGCACCCGAAACCGCAGTCCCTCCGGCCCAGACCCGGCCCAATATCGTGTTGATCGTGCTGGACGATACCGGCTTCTCGGACATCGGCGCCTTCGGCTCGGAAATCCGCACGCCCAACATCGATGCGCTCGCGGCAGGCGGGCTGCGCTACAACCATTTCGACACCAAGGCGGTCTGCTCCCCCACCCGCGCTTCGCTGCTGACCGGGCGCAACCCGCAGACCGTGCGCATGGCCGACCTGCCCGCCAAAGTCCTGAACCCCGCCGACATGACGCGCGACCGGGGCGAGCTGCCGCAGAACGCCAGCACCATTGCCCAAGTGCTCCGCCGCGCCGGCTACGCCACCCATGGCTACGGCAAGTGGCACCTCGCCCCCGAGGACGAGGACGGCTCGCCCGGACATAACGGCTCCTGGCCGCTCCAGCGCGGCTTCGACGATTTCTACGGCTTCTTCCTGGGCTGGTCCGACCAGTACCACCCGGACCTGATCGAGGGGAACCGCACGCTCCCCAAGCCCGACCGTCCCGGCTACCACTTCTCGGTCGACATCACCGACCATGCGATCAAGGCGCTCTCCGCCAGCCCGGCGCAGCCGCAGTTCGTCTACCTCGCCTTCGGCGCCGCGCACGCACCGATCCAGGTACCCAAGGCCTATATCGACGCTTATGCCGGCATCTATGAAAAGGGCTGGGACGCCCTGCGGCACGACCGTCTCGCGCGCCAGAAGCTGATGGGCATCATGCCGCCCCAGGCGAAACTGTCCCCCCGCGCCGACGGCGACCGCGCCTGGGCGGACCTGACGCCTGCCGAAAAGACCGTCTTCGCCCGCTTCATGGCCACTTATGCCGGTTTCATTACCCATACCGACGAGCAGATCGGGCGACTGGTCCAGCACCTCAAGGACACCGGGCAGTTCGACAACACGCTCATAATCCTGGTCTCGGACAATGGCGCGGCTTCGGAAGCCGGACAGAAGGGTTCTTTCGACCGGATGTACCGGCCCAATACCCTTACCCCCGAACAGATGCTGGCGCGCCTCGATGAACTCGGCACGGACAAGACGCAGAGCGAATACCAGCGCCCCTGGGCCTATCTCGGCGCTACCCCCTACAAGCGCTACAAGATCTGGCCGCAGCTCGGCGGCGTGCGCACGCCGATGGTGGTGAGCTGGCCCGGCCGCATCCGCGACGGCGGGCAGGTTCGCAGCCAGTACGTAGACGCAGTGGACATCGCCCCCACCCTGGCCGCCGCAGCCGGCACCGCCTTCCCCAAGGCGGTGGCGGGGAGCACGGAAATCGCGGTGGCGGGCAAATCGATCCTGCCCACGATCGCCAATGCATCCGCGCCTGCCGCCCGCACCGTCCAGTATTTCGAACTGCGCGGCAACCGGGCCATCACCCAGGGCAAGTGGCGGGCCCTTGCGGTCCACCCGCGCGACGGCGATTTCGCCAAGGACGTCTGGCAACTCTACGATACCGAGGCGGACCCGGCCGAGAACCACGACCTTGCCGCCGCGATGCCCGCCAAGCTCAAGGAACTCCAGGCGCTCTGGTGGTCGGAGGCGCGCAAATATTCCGATCCGCCGCTGGCCGAAGCGCCCAAGCCGTTCCGCTACCGCGAGATGTTCGACGGCAGCGGCGACCGCACGACCGCGCCAGTCGGGGAGGAACCGAAGTGATGTCGCGGTTTGCCCCGGCACTCGCAGCGCTCGCCCTGAGCACCATGATCGGCGGCATTCCGCCCGCTCTCGCCGCCGTTCCGGCTACGGCCCCTGCCAGCGCTCCCGCCCCTGCTGCGCGCACGTCCGGCCCGCCCAACATCATCCTGATCCTGGCCGACGACTTCGGCGTGGAAGGCGTCAATGCCTATGGCGGCGAATACCACACGCCCCATGTCGACCGGCTCGCCGCCGAAGGCACCCGTTTCGACAATGCCCACGCCATGCCGCTCTGCTCGCCCTCGCGCGTGCGGCTGATGACCGGGCAGGAGAACTGGCGCAATTACGAGGCCTTCGGCTACCTCGCCCCCGGCCAGCGCACGTTCGGCAATGTCATGAAGGAAGCGGGCTACGTCACCGGCATCGTCGGCAAATGGCAGCTCATGGGCAACGGCTTCGACGGCCGCACCGGCATCACGCCCGAGGCCGCCGGGTTCGACGAGAGCTACTTGTGGCAGCTCCAGGCGCTGACACCCAAGGGCTCGCGCTACTGGGGGCCGACCCGCGCCGCCAACGGCTCGCCGAAGATCAGCGAGGAAGGCTTCGGCCCCGATTTCGACAGCAGGAAGGCGCTGGACTTCATCTCGCGCCACAAGGACAAGCCGTTCTTCCTCTATTACCCGATGGTCCTGGTCCACAATCCCTGGGTGCAGACCCCGGATTCGATGACCGCCGAAGGGGCTGCCAGCCGTTTCAACGGCATGGTGTCCTACATGGACCGGCTGGTGGGAGACCTGATGGCGCGCCTCAAGGCGGAGGGGCTGGACCGGAACACTATCGTCATCTTCACCGGAGACAACGGCACCAACCGCCAGATCACGTCCCTGCGCGATGGTCATGCGGTTCGCGGCGGCAAGGGGGCGACCACGATCAACGGCACCCACGTTCCCTTCATCGCCTGGGGTCCGGGCGTCCCCAAGGGCAAGGCGAGCGAGGCGCTGGTCGATTTCACCGACCTGCTGCCCACGTTCGCCGACATGGCCGGGCAGCCTGCTCTTGCGGGCAAGGTCGACGGCGTGAGCCAGTGGCCGGTCATAGCAGGCAAGGCGAGCGCCGCGCGCAGTGCGATCTTCATGCACTATGCGCCGATGTGGCTGTTCAAGCCGGAGCGCTTCGCTTTCGACGCCCGGTGGAAGCTTTACGGAGACGGTCGCTTCGTGGCGATGGACCCGATTTCCGGCGTCGAGACCGAAGTGCCCGCCGCCCGGCGCAAGGGCGAGGCCGCGCGTCATTACGCCGCCCTACGCAAGGTTCTGGCCGATACCCACGACGGCCCGCTCGATCCCACGCGCTATCCGTGGTGCGAAGGGCAGCCATCCGTCGATCCCGGCCGGCCCGCCACGGTGGCCGGCTGCGGCAGGACGCCGGGAGGAGAAGAATGATGCACCGCACGCTCGTTTCCGCAATGCTGGCGGGCACATGCCTGCTCGGACTGTCCGGCTGCACGACGAACACCGTGCCGACGCACACTGCCTCGGCCCAGCGCCCCGCCGCCGCGCAGCGCCCCACCGCCGCCGGACGCCCCAACGTCGTCGTCATCCTGGCCGACGATCTCGACTGGGCGGATGTCTCCACGTACGGCCGCGCCGACGTGCCGACGCCGAACATAGACCGGATCGCGAAGACCGGCGTGGCCTTCTCCAGCGGCTATGTCACCGCCTCGGTCTGCGCGGTCAGCCGCGCGGGGCTGCTGACCGGACGAATGCCGCAGCACTTCGGCTTCACTTACAACATCAACGACGAAGGCGACGAAGGCGCGGGACTGCCCGTCGACCAGAAGACCCTGGCAGAGCGCCTGAAGCCGCTGGGCTACCGCACGGCCGCCTTCGGCAAGTGGCATCAGGGCGCGGAACGGCAGTTCTATCCCACCGAACGCGGCTTCGACGAATTCTTCGGCTTCATCGCGGGCGAAACCAACTACATCGATCCGAAAACACCGGGCATCGTCACCACGCCCACCAAGGCGGACAAGTACCCGATCACCCCGCGCACCGGCAATCACGCCATGGTCGAAGGGCCGGAGGCCAGGCCGGCCGACGACTTCACCCGCTACCTGACCGACCAGATCACCGACCGGGCCGTGGACTTCATCGACCGTTCCGCCGGGGACCGGGACCACCCCTTCTTCACTTATGTCGCCTATAACGCGCCGCATTGGCCGTTGCAGGTTCCACAGGCCTATTACGATCGCTTCCCGCAAGTGAAGGATCCGGTGCGCCGCACCTACATCGCCATGATCGCGGCGATGGACGATGGCATCGGCCGCATTCTCGACAGTCTTGAATCGCGCGGGCTACGCGACAATACCATAGTCGTGTTTCTCTCAGACAACGGCTGCCCTACCCGCTTCGGCTTCTGCAACCCGGACCATCCTTGGGGCTCGGGGAAGTTCACTTATCTCGAAGGCGGGGTGCGCGTGCCTTTCGTGCTGTCCTGGCCCGCAGGCCTGAAGCCGCAGGGGATCAGCGACAGTCCGGTCTCCTCGGTGGACATCGCCGCCACCGTGCTCCGCGCGGCATCCCCCCGCAGCCCCCTGCCCGCCGAGCTGGACGGACGCGACCTGGTGGAAACCGCCCGCCATCCCGATCCCGACCGTCTGCTGGTCTGGGGGCAGGAGCCGGTCTATGCCGCCCGGCGCGGCGCCCGCAAGCTTTGGGTCTCGCACGACTGGAAAACCTCCCACCTCTACGACCTGAACCGCGACCCGGCCGAGCTGGAAGACCTCTCCGTCGCCGACCCGGCAAGCGCGGCCGATCTCTCCGCCGAAATCGAGCGCTTCCGCGCGGGCCTGCCCGATCCGCGCTGGAAACTTCACTTCACCCGCAAGACCACCGTCAACGGTCGCGAGACCGAATGGGTCTACTGACGAGGAACCCCGATGAAGACCAGAACCGCTCTCCTCGCCCGCGCGCTTGCCGGTGCCGCCTGCTTCGCCGCCCTGGCCTTGCCGCCGCTTGCCGTGCAGGCTAAGGCGCCCGCGACGCAGGAAGCCCGCCCGCGCAACATCATCTTCGTCCTCGTCGACGACTTGCGCTATGACGGCATGGGCTTCCTTCAGCCCGGCTTGCTGAAGACGCCGAACATCGACCGCATGGCGAAAGAGGGAACCTACTTTCCGAACGCCGTCGTCACCTCCTCGCTCTGCAGCCCCAGCCGCGCCACGATCCTGACCGGGCAGACCGCGCGCAATCACGGTATCGTCGACAACAACGACGGTTCCGAAGCCGGGCTCACCTATTTCCCCAGCTATCTCCAGCAGGCCGGCTACGACACCGCCTTCTTCGGCAAGTGGCACATGGGCACCAGCACCGATGCGCCGCGCCCCGGTTTCGACAAGTGGGTGAGCTTCATGGGCCAGGGCAATTACTGGCCCGCCAAGGCGACCACCGCCCATTCCTCGCCCGACCTCAACGTCGACGGCAAGGAAGTGCCCCAGAAGGGCTACATCACCGACGAACTGACCGACTATGCGATGGACTGGCTGACCAAGGAGCGCGATCCGAAGAAGCCGTTCTTCCTCTATCTCAGCCACAAGGGCGTCCATTCCGACCCGCTGCCGCCGCCGCGCTACGCCCACCAGTACGACAAGGCGAAGTTCACCCTGCCCGCCAGCGCCGCCAACACGCCGGAGAACAATGCCGGCAAGCCGGTCTGGGTGCAGAACCAGCGCAATTCCTGGCACGGCATCGACTTCTTCTACAATGCCGACGTGCCGATGACCGAATACCTCAAGTACTACTACGGCACCCTCTCCGCGATCGACGACAGCCTCGGCCGGATCATGGACTATCTGCGCAAGAACCACCTGGAGAAGGACACGCTGGTCGTGTTCACCTCCGACAATGGCTACATGGTCGGCGAGCATGGCCTGATCGACAAGCGCAACGCCTACGAAGCCTCGATCCGCGTGCCGCTGGTGGTTTGGGAGCCGGGCACCGTGCCCGCGAACAAGGTCAACCCCGGCCGCATCCGCAATCTCGACTTCGCGCCCACTTTCCTGGATGTGGCCGGTGCCAAGCGCCCGCAGCAGTTCGAAGGCACGAGCGCCTGGAACCTCTGGGCAGGCAAGCAGGCGCCAAGCGACTGGAAGCCGGGAGACTTCACTTACGAATACTACTGGGAATACAACTTCCCCATGACGCCGGGCACTTTCGCCATCGAGCGGCACCGGGTGAAATATATCCAGTACTACGGCGTCTATGACACCGACGAACTCTACGACCTCAAGAGCGATCCCGAGGAAATGCACAACCTGGTGGACGATCCCAAGTGGGCGGCGAAGAAGCAGGAACTGCGCATCGCGCTCTACGACCAGCTCGCCAACCGGGACGGCAAGCACATGATCCCCTACGGCGCGCGCCTCTCGACCGGCGCGGTGCGGCGTGACGTGAACGGCAGCCGCGCGGCGGACTTCCCCGCATCGTGGTACATCAAGCCGAACCCGACCGACCGGCTCGATCCGATCCTTCCCGATGGACCGGCCAAGCTCAAGGCACAGGCCGAAGGCAAGCCGCTGATCTACACCCCGCCGCTGAAGGACGAACTGGTGAAGCAGGTCGGGAGCGCAGGCCAGTGACCGTGGTATCGCGCCGCGCCGTCCTGGGCTCCATCGCCGGCGCCACCACGCTGGCGGCCACGGGCACCGCCGCCTGCGCCGCCGCGCCGGTCCAGCGGCCCAACATCCTGTGGATCGTCAGCGAGGACAACAACCCTTATGTCGGCGCCTATGGCGACAAGCTGGCCCATACGCCCACGATCGACGGGCTGGCGGCCAAGGGCCTGCTGTTCCGCAACGTCTATTCCAACGCCCCGGTCTGCGCGCCGTCCCGCTTCGGCATCCTCACCGGGGTCTATCCCGAAAGCTGCGCCCCGGCGAACCAGATGCGCGCGGTGGGCAAGCTGCCGAAGGCATTCCGGACATATCCCGAGCTGATGCGGGCGGCCGGCTATTTCTGCACCAACAGCGCCAAGACCGACTACAATTGCGACGTCGACCCGCAGGCGATCTGGGACGGACAAGGCAAGGCCGCGCACTGGCGGTCGCGCGAAGACAAGAGCCAGCCGTTCATGGCCGTGTTCAATTACGAGATCACGCACGAATCCAAGATCTTCAAGCCCACGCAGGGCCGCGTGACGCCTGACATGATCAAGGTTCCGGCGTTCCTGCCGGACACGCCCGGCATCCGCCAGGACTTCGCCAGCTACTACAACCTGATGGAAAAGATGGACGGCCAGCTTGCCGAACGTCTTGCCGAGCTGGAGGCCGACGGCCTGAGCGAGGACACCATCGTCTTCCACTATTCCGACAATGGCGGCGTCCTCGGCCGGTCCAAGCGCTATTGCTATGACGAAGGCCTGCGCTGCGAGATGGTGGTCTATGTGCCGGAGAAGTGGCAGCACCTGATGCCCGGCCGCCCGGGCAGCGAGATCGCCTCGCCGGTCAGCTTCATCGACCTTGCGCCCACGGTGCTGGCCCTGGCCGGAGCCGCGCAGCCCGCGCAGATGACCGGGAAGGCCTTCCTCGGGCCCAAGGCCGCGCCGCAGAAGTACGCCTTCGGCATGCGCAACCGCATGGACGAGCGGATCGACTTCCAGCGCACCGTCACCGACGGCCGCTGGCGCTACATCCGCAATTACATGCCGCACCGGCCGCTGGGCCAGCACCAGGCCTTCGAATGGCTCGCCAAGGGCTACCAGGAATGGGAGCAAGCCTACCTCGACGGCAAGCTCACCGAAGCCCAGGCGAGTTTCTTCCAGCCCAAGGTCTTCGAGGAACTCTACGACCTCAAGGCGGATCCGCTGGAGTTGCACAATCTCGCCGCAGAGCCTGCCCACCGCGCCTCGCGCAAGACGCTGAGCCAAGCGCTCGACGCGCATATGCTGGCGATCCACGACAACGGCTTCCTCCCCGAGACGATGGCGGGCGAAGGCTGGGAGGCCAGCCGCGATCCCGCCGTCTATCCGCTCAAGACGGTCATGGCGCTCGCCCGCACCGCCGCCATGGGTCGGATCGAAGGCCTGCCCTCGCTGCGCGCCTCGCTGACGAGCCCGGTGGAAGTCCTGCGCTACTGGTCGGCCATGGGCCTGCTGATCCTTGGCGCGAAAGCCGCGCCGGCCGAGGCGGAGATGCTGGCTGCCCTGGCGCGGGAGACGTCGCCCCATGTCCGCATCGCCTTGAGCGAAGCGCTGGCGTGCATGAGCGAGCCGCAGACCCCCGCGAGCGAGACGGCGGTGGCCGCGCTCATCGCCCTCTGCGCGGAGGATCGCCCCTGGCAGGTCCGGCTCCATGCCATCAATGGCCTCACCTATGTCGGCGCGGTGGCAGCCCCGGCTCTCGATGCGGCGAAGCAGGCGATGACCGGCTCCAACGAGTATCTGAAAAGTGCGGGCAAGTATCTCGTGCTGAAACTGACCGGCACTTACACCCCCGCCACGCCGGTGTTCGACTGGGAGGGCATGCAGGCCCGGATCAAGGCCGGAGGCGCGCCATGAGCACCGGCCCCGCCGCTCCCGCGCCGACCCTCGCCTATGCCTTCTCCGCAAGGGTGGAACTGCTGGACCCTATCGACCACGGCATCGTCGAGGGGCGCCGTCGCCGCTTCGTGCCGATCAGCGGCGGCACGGTCAGCGGGCCGGATCTCGAAGGCGTGGTCCTGCCCGGCGGAGGCGACTGGCAGGCGATCGGCGCCGATGGGTCCACTCTGGTCGATGCCCATTATGCGCTTCAGGCGAGCGACGGGACGGTCATCGACGTGCGCAATGCGGGCGTGCGGGTGGCCAACGTCGAAGTGAGCGAGCGGATCGCGCGCGGCGAGCCGGTCGATTCCGGCAGCTACTACTTCCGCACCGCCCCGCGCTTCGAAGTGCGCGATGGGCCTCATGCCTGGCTGCGGCGGACGATGTTCATCGCCCGCGGCGTGCGCCATCCCGACGAGGTCGTCATCGATTTCTATCGGGTCGACTGAATAGAGCTTGTTCCAGTCAGCGGTTTGGCGCTGTCCAAGATTTTCCAGGACATTGACTGCGCGGTAAGTTTCCTCGCACCATTGCATCAGGATTTGCATGCTACCGAGGGGGCAAGATTGGACCGCTGGCAATCGATGAGAATCTTCGCCCGCGTGGCGGAGACCGCCAGCTTTGCGGAAGCCGCCCGGCAGATGCACCTCAGTCCTCCCGCCGTCACCAGAGCGATAACCGCGCTGGAGGAGCAGATCGGTGTCAGGCTGCTCACCCGGACGACGCGCTCGGTCAAGTTGACCGAGGCAGGACAGCGGTACTTCGAAGATTGCCGCCGCATTCTGGCCGATATCGCCGAAGCCGAAGCCTCCGCGGCCGGGTCTCACGGCAATCCTACGGGAACGCTTACCGTTACCGGGCCGGTGATGTTCGGGCGAATGCACGTCCTGCCGATCCTGCTGGAATATCTCGACAGTTTTCCCAGCGTAACCGGGCAGACCCTGTTCGTGGATCGCCCGGTAAACATCATCGAGGAAGGGATCGATGTCGCCGTCCGGATCGGCAACCTCCCGGCATCGGGCCTGAGCGCCACCCGGGTCGGTTGGGTCCGCCGGACGATCTGCGGGGCGCCGTCCTATTTCGAAAAGCACGGCATTCCCCGCACACCCGCCGAGCTTGCCGAACACCGCGTCATCATGCCCACGGGAGCCTGGGTGTCGCCCGAATGGCATTTCGGACCGGATGGTCGGGCGAGCGTCACCGTCCACCCGCGCCTGCTGTGCAATACGAACGAAGCCGCCATTTCAGCGGCCGAACAGGGCTGGGGCATTGCCCGCGTGCTGTCCTATCAGGTCGCTCCGGCACTGGCGGAAGGCCGACTGGTGTCGGTGCTCGAAGATCACGCCGAAAGCCCGATCCCCATTCACGTCGTCCATGTGGAAGGGCGGCATGCCACCGCTAAGGTACGGGCTTTCGTGGATCTTGCCGTGGAGCGGCTGCGGAATAGCGCTTTGCTGCAATAAGCGAATTATTCCATAATAAGGAATAATGACTTGCATAATGAGTAAATTAACGCATTCTGTAATAGTAATTATATCTTCCATCAGAAGCTGACGCAGATCGCGCAGCGGCACTGAACACGGTGGAAGACATGACCAAGCGACTGATCCTCTCCCTGATGCTGGCGACTGCGGCGATCGCCGCGCCGGCAAGCGCGATGGCTTCCCCCTCGCAGGACATCGCGGCGACGAGCACCGCACCGGCAACCGTCCATTACCGCACGGCGACGATCGACGGCGTGAAGATGGCTTACCGCGAAGCCGGCCCGGCCGATGGCCCGGTCGTGCTGCTGCTCCACGGTTTCCCGACCAGTTCGCACATGTTCCGCAATCTGATCCCGCTGCTGGCCGATCGCTACCACGTGATCGCCCCGGATTACCCGGGCTTCGGCCAGAGCGATGCGCCCGATCACAAGCAGTTCGCCTACAGCTTCGGACACTATGCCGATATGGTGGATGCGCTGATGGGGAAGCGCGGCGCGCAGCGCTATGCCATGTACGTGATGGATTACGGCGCACCGGTCGGATACCGGCTGGCGATCAAGCATCCCAAGCGGGTGAGCGGGCTCATCGTCCAGAATGGCAATGCCTATGACGAAGGGCTCGGTGCGTTCTGGGATCCGATCAAGGCCTATTGGAAGAGCGGATCGGCGAAGGACCGCGAGGCACAGGCGTGGCTGGTGACGCAGAAGGCGACCATATTCCAATATACCGACGGCGTCAGCGATACCTCGCGCATCAGCCCGGACAACTGGGTCCACGACCAGGCCCTGCTCGACAGGCCGGGCAACAAGGATATCCAGCTGGACCTGTTCTATGACTATCGCACCAATGTGCCGCTCTATCCGCAATTCCAGCAGTTCTTCCGCGAGCGCAAGCCGCCGACTCTGATCGTCTGGGGCAAGAACGACAAGATCTTTCCCGAGCCCGGCGCCCACCCCTACCTGCGCGATCTGCCCGAGGCGGAACTCCACCTTTTCGACACCGGGCATTTCGCCCTGGAAGACAAGCTGGACGAAATGGGTCCGCTTATCCGCGATTTCCTCGATCGCAAGGTGGCGCCCCGCTGACTCGCTGACCGACGGCACCCCATATCGGAGATACATCATGTCTTACGGATTTCTCGATATCGCCATGACCCCCAGCGTCCGCGCGGCCCGGGCGGAAATGGGCGCGGACCGGCAATGGGCTCACTTCGAGGGTGATCGTGAATTCGACCGCTTCTCCAGGAACGAGGCCGCCTTCATTGCCGCTCGCGACAGCTTCTACATGGGATCGGTATCGGAAGACGGCTGGCCCTATGTCCAGCATCGCGGCGGCCCGGCGGGGTTCCTCAAGGTGGTGGACGAGCAGACGCTTGCCTTCGCCGACTATCGCGGCAACCGCCAGTACATCAGCACCGGCAATCTCGCCGCCAACGACCGGGCCTGCCTGATCCTGATGGACTACCCCCGGCGCATGCGGCTCAAGATCTATGCCCAGGTCGAGAAGCTGTCGCTGGACGCGGACCCGGCGCTGACCGAACGCGTTCTGGACACAGGCTACAAGGCCCGCCCCGAACGGATCTTCCGGCTAAGGCTGAAAGCTTTCGACTGGAATTGCCCGCAACACATCACGCCGCGCTTCACCGAGCGGGAAATCGAAAGGACGCTTGGCCCCCTCCATGAGCGTATGGCCGAACTGGAAGCCGAAAATGCAGCCCTGCGCGATCGGCTGGAGCGTGCGAACCGATGAACGCCATGAGATGCGAGAAAACCATCGGGTGATGGGCGATCGGATTGCGAGCCTGCACGCATTAGATTGTTGCGATTAACTCGCAATAATGGCTATGGGCGGTGCCATGGTGGGATTCGCTCAGACGAACATGGGATCGGCAGAAGGGCGCCTGCATCGCGGCACTCCGCGCCTGATCTCGCTCGTCGTGACCGTGTTGGTCCATATCCTCGCCCTGGTCCTCGTCGCTTACGGCCAGTTCTCTGCCGCCCCGAAACGCCCTTCGTCTTCTACCGAGCAGGTCGTCCTCGTTCCCCCGCCACCTGAAAGTCCAGATGAGCCGGAGCATGAGCTGGAAGCCGCGCCATCGCCTGCCATAGCGAAGGTGAAGCCTGCCCAAAGTGCCGGAAGCCGGGCAGAACTCGCTGCCCCGATCATGCCTACGGATGTGCCCGGCTTGCCGGCCGAGGCCTCCGGCCCTCCGCCTGAAGGAAACACTGCAAGCGACGCCGTGCAGGATTACCGACGCGAACTGTTCGAGCGGCTTGCAGCGCAGCGACACTATCCCGAAGCGGCGCTTCTCAAGCACTATCAGGGCGATGGCGCGGTGCTGTTTCGGATAGATCGCGGGGGCAACCTGCTGGACGCGGCGATGGAGCGCTCCACCGGCCGCGCGTTGCTCGATCGCGCGGCCATCAAGCAGGTCCGTCGCGCGGCGCCTTTTCCGCAGATCCCGCCGGAACTGCCTGACGAGCTGGCCGTGGCGATGCCCCTCCAGTTCCTGATCGTCCAGCCCGGCCCGCAGATGGCGGCGCGATGACGGTCCGGGCGCTGTCCCTGCTCGCCCAGCATCGCGCGGGGCTGCTGGCCAGCGTGCGCCGCCGTGTCCGCCCGCCCGTGGAGCCGGCGGACATCGTACAGGAGGCATTCGTACGCGCCATTCCCGCGATCGAGGCGGGGCGTGTGGTCGATGTTCAGGCCTTCGTTCACGGCATTGCCCGCAACCTCAGCGCCGAGGCCATGCGTCAGCAGCAGCGCTGGTCGCGCTGGCTGGTGGATGCGGACCAGACCGAACATGTCGCGGACGATGCCCCGTCACCCGAAGCCCACGCGGCCGGCCGGGACGAGCTTGAACGGCTCCACGGTGCGATGGCCTCGCTGCCGCCGCGCTGCCGCGAGGTCTTCGCCATGCGGCATGTCGAACTGCTCGAAAAGACCGAAATCGCGGAACGGCTCGGCATCCATGTCAAGCAGGTGGAAAAGCAGCTGCGCCATGCCCTCGTGCTCTGCGCCAGGATCTTGGACGATCAGGGGCGGGAAACATAAAGATGGAGCGACAGGGTGCCGATCCGGCTCGAACTCCGACTATCCTTGTGAGGCGGCTCATCGCGGCGGCCTTGCCTAAAGCGACGCGTGAGGTGAGCGATGTCGGTTGAAGACGAAGACGCCCGGCTTGAAACGGCCGAAGATCAGGCTGCGGACTGGATCGTTCGCCAGGACGGCGAACCGCTGGACGAGGCCGACCAGGCTGCTTTCGCCGCCTGGCTCGCCGTTCCCGAACATCGCCGCGAATTCGACCGGCAGCACGCGGTGTGGCAGCGCTATCGCCGGATGGCATCCTTGCCCGTGCGCATCGAGCAACCGGAGCAGCGGGGCGGGCGCCACCGTTGGCGTGCCGCCTCGGCCCCAATCCGGCGAAGGATCGCCCTTCCCGCTATCGCCGCGAGCCTTGCGCTGATCGTCGTCGGCTATGCCGAAGACTGGCCCATGCGGCTGCGCGCGGACTATTCCACCGGCATCGGTGAACGACGCACTATCACCCTCGCGGATGGTTCCGTGGTCAGGATGGATGGGGGCACGGCCCTCGCCTTCGACCGGTCCGACACGCAGCGAACCGTCAGGCTGCTGGCCGGTGCGGCGCAGTTCCAGGTGGCGCCGGACCGCCGCCATCCCTTCCTTGTCGAGACCCGGGAAGGCAGCGTGACCGCGCTTGGCACCGTATTCTCGGTGCAGGAACGCGGAGATCGCCCCGAAGTCGCGGTCCTCCAGCACAGTGTCGCCATCCGGACTTCCGCTGGCGCAAGAGCCATCGTGCACGAAGGCGAGAGCACATCGTTCACCGCCGAGCGCGTGGAGCGTCCGACCCGCACGGATGTCCAGGCCGCGACTGCATGGACGCGCGGCAAGCTGATCGTGTTCGATCGCCCGCTCGGTGAAGTTGTGGCGACCATCGCGCGCGAGCGCCATGGTTATTGGACGGTGCGCGGCGATGCGGCAAATCTGCGGGTGAACGGGGTCTACAACCTCGATCGCCCGCTCGATGCGCTGGACGCCCTGGAGAAGTCGCTCGGCCTCAGGTCCATGCGCATCTCGGACAGGCTTATCGTGCTCAGCCGCTAAGCATCAGGTTCAGGGCCTAACGCCGCACTCGAAAATTTTTTCAGCGGATAGGCTCCAAACGCCGCCTCGCTCCGACCTACCTACTGAGAGTGCATCGCAAAAGCATTTGTGCGTTCAGGGTATTGTGGGGACTTTAAAGACATGAAGCGATTTTCCGCGCGCCAGCTGCTGGCAGCCGCCTGGGTGGGCACGACGATGCTGACGACCGTCGGCCTTGCCATGCCCGCGCACGCCCAGCAGGCCGAGGTGGTGCGGCAGTATGACATTCCTGCCGGTTCGCTGGCGGAGGCGCTGAGCCGCTTTGCCGATCAGAGCGACGTCCAGATTTCCTACGAAGGCCGGTTGACCGAAGGCCGCGAGACGACCGGCCTGCGTGGCCGCTTCCTGCCGCGCGACGCTCTGCTGCGCCTGCTATTGGGCACCGGGCTGGTGGGACGGAGTGCCAATGGCGGCACTGTAACGATCGCCCCGGCCACGGTCGGGCGACTGGAACTCGATCCCATGCGCATTCAGGCAGTCGCCTATTCGAACGCCGCCGACGGTGCCGGCGGGGATGAGCAGACCGCGCGGGACGCTTCGACGATCATCGTCAACGGCCAGCAGGTCGATGCCGACAAGGTAACCGCCGTCGGCCCGTGGGGCGCTCGCGACATCGCCGACACGCCTTATTCGGTCAGCGTGATGTCTAACGACCAGATCCAGAACACGGTCGCCCGCGACCTCGACCAGCTCTACAAGATGAACCCGGTGGTGCAGGCAACCACGCCCACCAGCGTCTTCGGCTATCCCTCGGTGACGATCCGCGGCTTCGCGCAGAGCGTGGGCATTTTCGATGGCCTCAGGCTCTCGTCGTATACTTATGGCCTGAGCACCGAGGAGATCGAGAAGGTCGAGGTGATGAACGGGCTGTCCGGTTTCCTCTATGGTCCGGGCAATGTCGGCGGCGTCGCCAACTACGTGCTGAAGCGGCCGACCTACGAACGCCTCACCAACGTGACCGTAGGCAATTACGGCGGCAGCCAGTATTTCGCCCATGCGGATCTGGGCGGAAAGATCGATAGCGCCGGTACCCTCGCCTACCGCTTCAACGCCTCCTACGCGAACGGCGAAACATCGAAGGACGACCAGCACCTGAAGAAGTGGCTGGTCAGCGGCGCTTTGGACTGGAACATCGCCAGCAACCTGCTGTTCCAGGTGGAGGCGGCGCATACCTACTGGCATCTCGACCGGGCCGACACGCGCTTCTACACCGCCGGCCTCAGCGGCTGGCCCGATGCCTATGACGTCAGCAAGACCTATACGCCAGACTGGACCTACAACCAGACCAAGTCCGACCGGATCGGCGCAAACCTGAAATACACGCTTTCGGAAGCGGTGTCGGTGCGCACGGCCTACATGCACAAGATAGACACGCGCGAGTTCCTGATCCCCTATCCGATCTACAAGGGCACGGGCTGGAGCATGTATTCTCCGACCCGGGCGCTGCCTTACGACACCATTTCGGACAGCGCCTATGTCTATGTCGACGCATCGTTCGACACGGGCGGGATCGGCCACAAGCTGACGGTGGGAGGATCCTGGGATACCTACCGGGTCAACCAGTACAGCCCGAACTACATCGACCCGCTGAACCCCGACGGTACGCCCTATGTGGTGCCCGCCAATGTCCCGCTGGAAGACTTCCTCAACCTTCCCGAACCCAGCTACACGACAGAGCGCGGCCCGCGCTACAAGGCCAACCAGGCGACCAACACCAACATCATCATCGGTGACGACATCGCCTTCACCGATACCTTGAGCGCGCTCATCGGCTTCAACTACAGCACGATCGATACCAAGGCGTTCAGCGCCACAGGCGCGTCCACTTCGAGCTACAAGGAATCCGCGCTCACCCCCACCGTCTCGATCATCTACAAGCCGGTTTCCGGGCTGACCACATATGCCAGCTACATGGAATCGCTCGAAGCCGGAACCGTGGTTCCCGACGACGAGAACCTCTATACCAACCCCGGCCAGATATTCTCGCCGATGATCAGCCGCCAGTACGAAGTGGGCGCGAAATACGCCTTCTCCGACAGCCTGCTGCTGACCTCGGCGCTGTTCCGGATCGAGAAGGCGAATTCCTACACCGAAACCGACGCCAACGGCATGATCACTATCAGCCAGGACGGGCGACAGGTCCACCAGGGCGTGGAACTGACGCTGACCGGCAAGGTGACCGACAACCTAAACGTGGTGGTCGGCGGCACGCTGATGGACCTCAGCATCCAGAAGGCTAGCAACGCCGCGCTCAAGGGCAAGTCCCCCACCGGCTCCTCTCCGCTGCTGCTCAAGGGCTCGGTGGACTATGGCATCCCCGGCATCGAAGGGCTCTCCCTGTCAGGCGGGCTCTACTACACCGGTTACAAGTACCAGGATCCCGCCAACCTCAACAAGATCGACGACTACCTGTTGGTTGACCTGGGGATCCGCTACCGCACGACCGCGCTGGGCAAGCCGGTGACGTTCAACCTCTACGCCTCCAACCTCACCAACAAGGACTACTGGGCCTCGGTCAACCAGCTCGGCAACCCGCGCAACATCGCCTTCTCGGCGCGGGCCGAGTTCTGATCGCCGTGGACAGGAAAGCGCTCTCACCCCGGAGGCTCGGGCAGTCATGAAGCAGAGTTTCCGCCAGTCGATGGCATGGCTGCACACCTGGGTCGGCCTGCTCCCCGGATGGGTTCTCTACATCGTCTTCCTGTTCGGAACGGCGGCGTTCTTCCAGCACGAGATCGATGCGTGGATGCGCCCCGAACTGTCTTCGGGCAGCACGGTCAGCACCCGCGCGCTCGATGCCGCCGACACGCTCCTGCGCCAGCGCGGCGCGGGGGCGGAAAGCTGGAGAGTGTCGCTGCCCAATGCGCGCGGCGGCAGCGGGCTGACGGTCTCGTGGCGCAAGCCCGGGCAGGACCGGCATGATCGCAGCGAGATTACACTCGATCCGCAGAGCGGCCGCGAACTGGCGGTGCGCGAGACGCGGGGCGGGTTCTTCCTCTACCGCATGCATTTCGACCTGCATTACATCTCGGTCCGCTGGGGCCGATATACCGTCTGCGTGGCGGCCCTTGCCATGCTGGTGGCGATCCTTTCCGGCGTGGTGACGCACAAGAAGATCTTCACCGACTTCTTCCAGATGCGCCTCGGCAAGGGCCAGCGCAGCTGGCTGGACGCGCACAATGCCACCGGCGTGCTGGCGCTGCCGTTCCACGTGATGATCACGTACACCGGCCTCGTCACGCTGCTGTTCACGCTGATGCCCTGGGCGATCAGCGGCAACTTCCCCACGCGCGACGCCTTCTACGAAGCCTCCGCCTCCAGCCCGGACGAGCGCGAGGCCAGCGGCATCCCGACGCCGACGGTCCCCCTCGCCCGCCTCGTAGCGGCGGCCCGGCACGAATGGGGCGAGGCCAACCCCGGCTACATCAACATCGAACATCCCGGCGATGCCGCCGCCACCGCGCGCCTCTATCCCCAGCGCACCGACTGGAGCAGCGGGCGGCGCGATGCGCTCTATCTCGACGCGGCGCAGGGCAGCATCATCCCCCTCCTCTCACCGTCCAGGGGCGGCGCCAGCCTGACGCGCGAAGTCATGATCGATCTGCATACCGGCTGGTTCGCCGGGCTTGGCCTGCGCTGGCTCTACTTCCTTTCGGGCCTTGTCGGCACCGCGATGTGCGCCACCGGCCTTGCCCTATGGTGCGTCAAGCGGCGCACCAAACTGCCCGATCCGTCGCGTCCGTACTTCGGGTTCCGCCTGGTCGAGCGCCTCAACATCGGCTTCATCGCCGGAGCGCCTGCCGGGATCGCGGTCTATTTCCTTGCCAACCGGCTGCTTCCGGTCACGCTGGTGGAGCGGGCGGAATGGGAGGTCAACAGCCTGTTCATCGGCTGGGGCGCGATCTTCGCCTGGACGCTGGCAAGGCCCGCCAAGCGCGCCTGGGTGGAAGCGCTGGGCACAGGCGCCGCGCTGTTCGCGCTGGTCCCGCTGGTCAATGCCCTGACCACATCGCGGGGCCTGGGCGAAAGCATCCGGCGCGGCGACTGGATCATCGCCAGCTTCGACCTGACAATCGCCGCCATCGCCGCCGGTCTTGCCTACACCGCCTGGAAAGTCCTACGCCACCAGCCCAAGGCCGCGCCCGCACGCCGAAGGCGCGAACAGGTGGAGGCTCCGGCATGATCCACCTGGCAATCGCGCTGCCTGCAATAGTCGGCTTCGCGCTCCTGTTGATGGCCATGGCGCGCCACCAGCAGGACTGGCTGCGCCGCAAGCTGGCGCCGCGAACTGGGCAAATGCTGCGGTGGAGCGGGTTCGCCGCGCTTGGCCTTGCCTTCGTCCTCGCCGGTATCGGCCTCGGCTGGTCCTATGGCGCGCTCGTGTGGTTCGGATGGCTGAGTGTCGCTGCGGGGCTGGCGCTCACCGCCCAGACGAACCGCGAACGCATCCTCCGGCTGATTTCCTGAAGACTGTAGACGCTTCCGCGTCCGTTTCGAACAAGGAGAGAGACATGTTCAAGACCACCGTGCCCGGACAGAAAGTGTCGAGGCAACGGCATATCGCACCGCCGAGCTTCGCGACCGAATGACCGCCCCTGCAAACGATACCGCCCGCCGCCTTGCGGTGACGGCGCGCACGCTTGCGGGCACGCTGGGAGCCTATGGGCTGACGGCGCAGGCCACCGTGGTGCTCTCGTTCGTCCTTGCGCGACTGGGCATGGACCGCGCCGAAGCGGTGATCGCCGCGACGCTGGCCAGCTTCGCGCTCTTCGCAGCGATTTCGATGGCGATCTTCCACGCCAACAGCGCGATACGGGCGTGGACCTGGCTGGCGGCAACGGCGGTTCCGCTGGCGCTTCTGCAATGGCTGCTGGCTCCCGTTCCCTGAATCCTTCCACGGCTTGCCGTCAAGGGACGAGGGCCGCCACTTCCTCTTCTTCTCGCAAAAGCCGTGCGATCAATTGGCGCGTGTGGCGGCCGCCAACATCGCTGGCGATATCGATCATCGGTGCCGCAGGGTTCTGGGTAAGGCGGAACTGCTGAAGTTCGAGCACCTCCTGGTCTTCACGGAAAGTTCTGGCGGTTTGTTCGAAGACCTCATCGGGAACGCCGTTGTCCAGGATGTTGGTCGCCATGGACCAGAAATAGTGCGTCGTCGTTGCCGTCTCCGGGGTGATCCCGTGGAAACCGAGCATTGAAAATCCGCCTTCCCGGTTGCCGTCATAGGCTCCGCTACCGGCATCACATGCTCCGGTGTGGATCCGTATATTGATCGGCTCGAAGTGGATTTCCTGCCAGCGGTCGATCTTTCCCTTGAAGCCCGCAGCATCGACATAAGTCGGAGGCGGCACGGAATCGGGCATATGGCGCACCACGCGCACGCCGTTCGTCAGCTTTTCGGACCGTGTCTTGGTCTTGAAGTGCAGCTCGGGATTACCGCCGATCGTGTTCGCGTGGATATAGGGCAGGTGCGACAGGTCCATCAGGTTATCGATGAGCAGTTGCCAGTTCCCTTTCACGGGAAAGTGCGCGCTGCGCCAGGCGTAGGCCGGGTTTTCATGAATGGGATAGTCCGGCACCAGGGCTTTGTCCGCACGCCCCGGATCCCCCATCCAGATCCACATGAGGCCCTGCTTCTCCACGAGAGGATAGGCCCGGACACGAGCGGTGTCGGGAACGCGATCCTGGGCAGGGATCCGGATGCACTTGCCGTCGCCCCCAAATTCGAGGCCGTGATAAGGGCATCGAATGGCTCCCTGATCGACGACGCCTGCCGAGAGCGGCATGGCGCGATGCGCGCAACGGTCTTCCAGGGCATAGGCGGTTCCATCGTGCGCGCGCCACAAGACCACGGGCCTTTCGAGGAAAGTTCGCCCGACGCGATCACCAGGATCCAGATCGCTGCTCCACCCGGCGACATACCACAGGTTCTCCAGATATTTCCCACCGGCCACAGCGCCATCCTCTCTTGTTATGATGCGAGGATAACGCGTGTCTGACTGATTTGCAGGACTGGTAGTTCTGATATAGGTTATTTGCAGAACGGATAACCTGAGTGAACTACAGACATTTCGACCTTAACCTGCTCGTGGTGCTCCACTCCCTGCTCGAGGAGCGGGGCGTGAACGCGACGGCCAGGCGGTTGGGTATGAGCCAGCCCAACGTCAGCTTTGCGCTGAACAAGCTGAGAAGCCGCTTCGAGGATGAGTTGCTTATCCGGGTCGGCAATTCGATGCAGCCGACCGCGCTGGGAGAATCGCTGCGTCTACCTTTGCAGAAGATGCTGGCCTCTCTCGAAGGCGAGATCTTCGCTCAGCGCACATTCGAACCGGAATGCTCCGACCGGCGCTTTACGATCAGCACTTCGGATATCGGCGAGCTGGTGTTTCTCCCGCGGCTTATGGCGGAACTGGCCGGGCGGGCGCCGGGCATTACCCTGGAATCCCGATCGATGGCGCCGGATGAGCTGCAAGCCGCCATGGCCGAGGGCGAAGTGGATTTGGCTCTTGGCTATTTTCCCGATCTCGATGGCAATAACTTCCTGACCCAGAAGCTGTTCGATCACCCTTTCGCCTGTATCGCGCGGGCCGACCATCCGGAAGCCCGCGCGGGCTGGTCGCTCGAAACTTACCTCGGCTTGGGCCATATCGTCGTTGCGCAGCGCGGCCGAAGCCAGGAGCTGTTCGAGGCGAGGCTGCGGGAAATGGGGCTATCGCGGCGCGTTCAGCTCCAATCGCCCCATTTCATGAGCGTCCCGCTGCTGGTTGCGGGATCGGACCTGATCAGCACCGTCCCCGCAGCCGTCGGCGGAATATTCGCGACGATGGCCCACCTCAAGGTCATCGCCCCGCCATTGCCATCACCGATGATCAACCTTCAGCAATTCTGGCACCGACGCGCACAGGACGATCCTGCGGTGCTATGGCTACGCAGGCTTATCGCCGAGCTGTTTCTGGGTCGCGACCCCTCGCCTACGGGCGTCTAGGGGCCCAGCGACCTTGCCGTTCCCTGTATTTATCCTTTCGCCAGAGCTTCGCCTCGCCCCAAAACTCGTGCGACCAATGCCGGCAAATCGCCATCGTCGCGAAAACCTGCGGCCTGCGCCTGGCGAGAGCTGAGACGCGGCAATGACGCGAATGCTTTCTCCAACTCGATGTCCGGCTCGTATGCAGGGCTGATCGAAGCGTGGCATTGCCGAGTTATCTCGGCGACGAGGTCACCGATAGACACCCAGGTTGCAGGCAGGGTCACCGCTCGGCTTGGCGGGAGCATCGCGCTGTCCAGCATGAGCGCGTTTATCACGTTGTCGACGCATCGATCGATCGATTGCACCCATACCGTTCCGTCTTCAGAAACTGGACATGTGAACGGCCGGTTCGCGCTCAGGGCGTGAACCAGCTCGGACAGAAACGCGGATTTCATTCCAGCAGAGCCGGCGGGGCGAGCAACGATCCCGGGCAAGCGCACCGTTACTCCATCGATCGAGCCGCGCCGCGAATACATGGAAACCGCCTGTTCCATCATTGCCTTGTGGCCCGCGTAGATCATGCGGGGCGTAAGCGGTGTCTCGTCGTCCACGCCCTCAAGCGGTGGATCGCCGAAGACCGCTATCGAGCTGGCGAATACGAACCTTGCGCCTGGCGAGAACGCCGCCGTATCGCGTATAAGGTCATAGGTCGCATCGCAGTTGATCCTGCGAGATGCGGCAGGATCCGCCTCGGCGGCTCCGCCCGGCACCGTGGCAAGATGTATCACGGCATCGCATCCCCCCATCAGCATTTGCCGACGCACCGACGGATCGCCCAGATCTCCCACGACGCCTGCAACTCCATCCGGAGCGGCGGCCAGATCGGTATCTGCGGCGATGACTGTGTGGCCGATCTGAAGCAAGCGAGCCGATAGCGCGCGGCCCACGAAGCCTCCTGCTCCGGTGACGACGACCTTCATTTCGCCGCCGCATCCTCGGGTTTGCATTCGTCGAGCGCGCGACCATCGAGCAGGAAAGCCGGAGCTTCGATCAGGACGAAGACAAGCCGGCAGATGCTGTCAGTCGTGTTGCGCCATAAATGGTTGGTGCCGCGCTGAACGACAATGCCTCCCTCGCTGATGGTGCGGCGTTCGCCGTCGTCCACTTCAAGTTCGATCTCGCCTTTCAACACAATGCCATAATCGATGGAGTTGGTACGATGCATGGGGCTTTCGCAGCCAGGCATCATGTCGACAACGCGAATGACCGAACCGCCTTCGAGTGTCAGGCCGGTTGGCCGGCTTCGTCCATCGGTTTCGTCGTTGTTATCGGCCGGAACCGTCGCGGTGGTCCAGACGGTCAGAAACGCCGCATCGCCTCCGGGGATCATCTGCGGAACCGTGGCATCCTCGGAACGGAACACGGCCTTTCCTGCGGCATCGTGCCCGGTGACCAGACGGTGTACCGGGACAGGAGCGATGTCGTTCATGGTGCACCTACTTTCTGCGCCGCAACCCGACGGCCCCGGCGGCACAGCGCGATCGCGGCGGAAAGGCCGCCGCCGACAACGAGAATACTCAGCTCTTGCATCCCAGGAATCCTCGAAAAAATCGCGGTTCAGAACTCGTCCAGATCGTCGGCAATCACTGCTGGTCCTTTGAAAACCCCGGATATCCGAGCGAGATATGCCAGCAGTTCGCCGGCCGTAGCCGTTGGGGCAACGACATGTGTGACGACCACGGACTTTACACCCGCTCGCGCAGCCATTTCGCCGACTTGCTCAGGCGTAAGATGATGGGTTGAGAGATGCCGGGTCAGGCCTGTCATTGCCGCTGGGCTCATATCCGGCGTGTTGCGGCGCACGTTGGCGACCGTGCTCTCGACGTCAATCATCTCTGAAACCAGGAGATCGGCACCTTTTGCCAGTCGCTCCACGGCCGGACTCGGGCCGGTGTCGCCGGTGTAGACGATCGTGCGGTCGGAAGCTGCGAAGCGGAACGATAGCGATTTGAACTGCTTGTCCGCTTCCGAACCCGATGCGAAGGAATAATGCGTGTTCTGCCCGACCGTCACGGCGACATCGCCAAGGTTGAACCTGGATCCATCGGTCAGTTCCACAACCTCCACACTATCAGCCGGATCGGCATCGGGTTCCCCCGGCAGACCATATCCGGCGGCCACCGCCGGCTTCATCGAGACCAATAGTCCATCGACCAGCGCGCGCGTTCCCGGTGGGCCGTAGATGGAAAGCCTGCCGCGCACGCCGGTCTGGAAGCGCAAACCGAGCACTGCCTGGAGCCCGGCCGTGTGGTCGAAATGAAGGTGGCTCAAGACCACTCCGCGAACCTGTTGCAAACGCACCGGCGTCGCAGCCAGCCGCTCCACCGCGCCGGCGCCGCAATCGATCAGGTAGGCATCCGGTCCGCGCAGCAGGAGATTGGCCGGTTGACTGCGCGAAGCCGAGGCAATCGGTCCGCCCATCGTCCCCAGCGTGAACCACTTCGTCATGGCAGGCGGCGGGGTAATCTGAGCCCCCACGCCAGGGTTCGCGCCAGCACTTGCGTCAGCAAGGACCGAGGCCGGAGGCAATCCGGTGGTGCAGGCCAGCGCGAAGGCGATCAGACCAAGCCGCATCAGAACTTTACCCCCGCGCGGACGCCGTAAGTGCGCGGCGGGGACGTGATGATCGTCGAAGCCGAGGCGGCGTTGTAAGTCAGTCCCGCCGTGACGATGCGGTTGTTCTCGATATTGCGCACGAATGCACCGATCGACCACCGGTCATTCTGAGGCGCGAAGGTGATGTTGGCGTTGCTCGTCCAGGTGTCCCCGACCTGCTGCTCCGGCATGTACTGGAACGCCACATAACGGCTCGTCTTGTACTGGGTGTCGGCTGCGAGCACGAGCTTGTAATTGCCGATGTCGACCGTCTGCTGGGCGCCCAGGTTGATCGTCCATTTCGGCGATTGGTAAGCCGGACGCCCCGAGCAGTCGATCTCATACTGCCCCGGAGAGGTGGCGCTTACAGCAAAAGGGCACGAAGTCAGCGGCGGCGTAGCCCCGATGGGCTCGCGGTACACGAAATCCTTGTATTGCGCGTCGAGATACTGAACCTGAGCCGACAGCAAGGTATTGCGCGTGGCCAGGAACTGCAGTTCCACTTCCGCGCCCTTGATGGTGGAGCGCCCGGCGTTCTCCGTGAACTGCCCCTGATTACCGGCCAGATCGACGCCGGTGTGATTGATCTGCTGGTCGCGATACTTCCAATAGAAGGCCTCGGCATTGAGCTGGAGCCGATTGTCGAAGAACCGGTTCTTCATGCCCAGCGTATAGGCGGTGATGTATTCGGGCTGGAAGGTTTCATAGCCGACCGACATGGAGAAGCCGCCCGAACGATAGCCCGTTTCGACACTGGCGTAGAGCAGCGAACTCGGGCCGACATCGAACTCCGCACCCGCGCGCCAGGTCAGCTTCGAGGTATCGAGCGGCTGATCGACCACGGTTTGCGCGCGGATAAGCAGGGCGCCGGACGTGCCGATCGGCGTGACGCCGCCCGGCTGTGGAACAATGAACGGCGCCTGCAGCTGCGTGAAACTGTCGGTGACCGGCAGCAGCGTGGCTGTCGGGCAGCTCGGCACGAAGTTCACCGTGCGCGTGCAGCGTACCAGGAAGACATCGGCCGTGCCGTCGAAGTCTTTTTCATCGCGGGTCCAGCGCAGTCCCCCGATCAGGCGCAGGCGGTCGCTGAGATTGGCGGTGAGGCGCCCGAACACTGCGTAGGAGCGGGTGTCCGAGGTGAATTCCTGATAGGCGTTGAGGGCCTGCTGGGCAAAAGTGTAATTGCCGTCGACGCTCTCGTCGAAATAGTAGGCGCCCAGGATCGCGTCGAAGATGCCGATGCGATCGGCGGCGAAGCGCGCCTCCAGGCTGAACTGTTCGTCCTTTTCCTGGATGTAGCCGACGAAACCGGGGTTGCCGAAGGCATTGTCGAGATCAGAATAGCGCCAGGCCGGGACCACGGTCAGCGTGCCGGCGCCGGTGCGCCAGTTCAGCTCGGCATTGACGCCGTAGTAGCTGTTGTCCTGATAGAGGTCGGGATAGAGCGGATCGGCAGTGCGGCCGGAAAGGCCGAGGAAAAGCGTCTGGCGATAGGCCTGCGAGGCGGGATCGAGAAGCCCGGTGGACTTGCCCAGTCCGGACGGAACGAAGACGTAACCACCGGACCCGCGGTCGTAGGCATACCTGCCCTGATAGGATGCACCGACTCCCTTGCCGCCAGTGTGCGAATAGTCGCCGCCGACGCGCACGGTGAGATCGGGCGTCAGTTCGGCCAGGTACTGGAGACGCAGCGCCCCGGTCCTGTCGTTGGAGGTGCCGTCCGAGAGGTAGGCATCATGGCGGGTCAGGCTGCCGGCGATGCGCATGGCACCATTTTCGCCGACCGGCACATTGATTGCGCCCTGTGCCGTCAGGGCATCGTAATTACCGTAGGAAATGTCGGCGAAGCCGGAAAACTCGCCGGGCTTGGGCTTGGCCGGGAGGACGTTGATCGCGCCGCCGGTGGCATTGCGTCCGTATAAAGTACCTTGCGGCCCCTTCAGCACTTCGACGCGCTCGAGATCGTAGAACACCCCGGTGGCCGAGGTCGGGCGGCCGATGTAGACGCCGTCATAGTTGAAGGCGATCGCCGGGTCCGAATAGCCATTGACGGTGAAGTTGCCGACGCCGCGCAGGAAGAACACCGCATTGGCGCCGCCATTCTGCTGAACGTTGAGGGCGGGAACCAGCTGGCCCAGCCCGGAAGCTTGCGTCAGGCCGCTGTTTATGAAGTCGTCGCCGCCGACAACATCGATGGCGATCCCCGCCCGCTGTGCGCTCTCCGCCTTGCGCTGCGCTGTTACGACGATTTCGTTGAGCCCGGTCGGCGCATCGGTTCGGGAAGTCTCGGCTTCCATGGATCTTGTTGCCGAAGAGTCCTGCGCTTTGACTGCACCCGACGATAGTATGCCGACCAAGGCCGTGCCCAACAGAAATGCCTGTCGCATCATCTCTCTCCCCTGTGCCGGCTTTTCCGGCTTGTTGTGAGCCTTGGGATGACGCCTTGCAGAAAACAGATCAAATTTTTTGTTTTTGTCGCTTTCCACAAACAGAATTGATAGCTATCGAAGGGCATAACAGGATTTTCGTGGGTGGGGATGCGCCATGCGCCTCGACAAATTCGATCTGAATCTGCTGATTGCGTTCGAACTCTTGCTTGAGGAGCGCAACGTCACCCGCGCGGCTCAGCGGGCCAACCTCACCCAGTCCGCCATGAGCGCGGCCTTGGCGCGGCTTCGTCTGGCCATGAACGACGAGCTTCTCGTACCGCATGGACGGCGCATGATCGCCACACCACATGCGCTGGCTCTTGCGCCATTGGTTTCCGACGCGATCCGTAATCTGCGCGTGCTCATTTCCGGGGCAACCGCGTTCGACCCGACCACCTCGGACCGCCGTTTCGAGATCGGTGCATCGGATTACATCTCAACGGTGCTGTTGGGGCCACTGCTGCCCGAATTGAAGCGCGAAGCGCCGGGTGTGGAATTCAACATTCAATTGCCGACCCGGGACACGAGTGCGCTACTCGAAGACGGCAGACTGGATTTCCAGATTACGCCCGAACAGTTTCTCAGCGCCGATCATCCCAGCGAGCTATTGTTCGAAGAGCGCCATGTCGTCGTTGGCTGGTGTGAAAATCCCGTATTCAAAGCCGAACTGACGCAGGAGGCGTTTCACTCGTGCGGCCATATTGCGGTACGAATAACCGGCGTGCCCACATTTGCCGACAAATACTTCATGTCTGTCGATGACAGGCGGCGGATCGAGGTGATCGCGCCTTCGTTTTCGATCGTGCCATGGCTATTGCCGGGAACGAACCTTCTTGCCCTTATGCATGAGCGATTGGCGCAAGTCTTCGCGCCGCTTCTCCCGCTGGAGATCCGCCCCGCACCCGTCCACGTCCCGATCATGCGCGAGATGATCCAGTATCATACCGGACGCTCGACGGACGCGGGCATGCTATGGCTGAAACGCCGAATGTTCGATGAGGTCGAAAAAAGAACTCTCTAGTGCGGTTGCAGCTTTGCGCCGTCGAATGAGGTGATGCGGAACGTAAATCGCGTGGGTTCCAGGCGGGTTCGATATTGAGGCATGGGCTTGCCGAATTCGCTCCATTGCGTATCGCCGCCTACCCCCCATTGTACGCCGTCGATAAGCAGCGTGCCGTGATCGTGCGGCCGGATGTCGGTGGACTTCCAGGTTCCGGGGGCGTGCCGATCGAGATCCTCATAAGGGAAGGCCAGGGCATTCGCCATGAACGGCTTCTCGCCCTCCACCCTCAGCCCCCTGCCCGCTCCCGAGACTTCGATCCAGCGCACATCGACCTTGTTGCCGGTTTCCTGCGGGCGGATGTAGTCGTGGTTCTGCGCCGCCAGCGGCCCTCGCCAGAGGCCGATGGGGGCCGAGGTCTTGCGATCGACATAGCTTTCGTGCGGTCCGCGTCCGTACCATTGGACCGTGTCCAGATCGGTCGGCAGGCTGAATTCCAAACCTACACGGAAAGGCGGCGGCAGATCGGGATTGAGCGGCGTGAGCTCGCCTGAAACCGCCAGCGTGCCATCGCCCGCCATGCGGTAGTGAAGCTCGAAACGGGCATCGCCCTTGCCCAGTTCGTACGTCACCGCAATCTCGCGCGCCCGGTCGTCGAGCGGGCGGAGGGTGACGCCGAGCAGCTTGCGTTCGTGGCTCATCGCCTTCCATGCGGCCAGTTGGCGGTCGGTGCCGATGCCGATGTCGTTGTCCGTCACCGCGCGCCAGAAGTTCGGCGTGCCGCCCGAGGCCAGCATTTGTCCGTTGCGGGCGTAGGATCGGACGAGGCCGGTGGCCCGATCGACCGTCAGGCTGGCTCCGCCTGCCGAGAGTTCGATGGCGCCGCCTTTTTCCGAGATCGACACCGCCCCTGCGGCAACCGACGTTATCGCGCGCGCTCCCGGATCGAGGGCGAACTGCTCCCAGCCGATCACCTGTCCATCCTCGACGGCCGGCACGCTGCCCGCCCCGGCATGCGCGCGGACAGTCACGAAATACTCCGCTCCCGCGCGGCGCGGGAACGTCCCCACCGGAAGAGTGAGCACACCTGCCTGATGGGCTGCCACGCCCGGAGTCGGCAAGGGGCCATGGGCCACGGCGATGCCGTTCTCCAGCAGTTCCCAATCGAACGCGAAGCCGGAAAGGTCGAGAAAATCGTGCCGGTTGCGCACGGTAACTCGGCCCGTCGCCGGATCGACCCCGTCGAATTGAACCGGCGCATAGACCTTGCGCACTTCGAACAATGCCGGGTTTGGAGTGCGGTCCGCCTGCAGCAAACCGTCGCCGAACTCGATATCGCCGCCCGGATTGGGGCCATATTCTCCGCCGTCACCCCAATACCGGCGTCCGTCCCTGGTATAGCGGTACATCGACTGGTCCACCCAATCCCACAGGAAGCCACCTTGCAGCTTCTCCGGGTAAGCGTAAATCGTGTCCCAGTATTCCTTCAGATTGCCGCCCGAATTGCCCATCATGTGCCCGTATTCGCACTGGATCATCGGCTGCTTGAAGTTCCAGTTCCTGGCATAATCGACCAGCTTTTCCACCGGATCGTACATCGGTGCGTAGATATCCGCGTACCAGTTCGGCCGATGGTCGCTGACGCCGTCCCACGTGCCCCAGCCCAGGTAGCTGAGCAGCCGGTCCGGATCGCGCGCCTTTACCGCGGCGGCTGCCGCCGCGAAGTTCGGGCCGATGCCAGCCTCGTTCCCCAGCGACCAGAAGATAACCGAGGGGTGGTTCTTGTCCCTCTCCAGCATATTGATCGCGCGGCTGACATGCGCGTCCTTCCACGCGGGATCGAACCCCAGCTGGAATTCCGCCCGCCGTTCCGGATGCTTGTTGGCATAGTCCATGTAGGCGTGGCTCTCGAGGTTCGCCTCATCCATGACGTAGAGGCCATAGCGGTCGGCAAGTTCGTAGAGGCGCGGGTCGTTGGGATAGTGCGAGGTGCGGATCGCGTTGATATTGTTCCGCTTCATCAGCTGAATGTCGCGCTCCATCGATTCCAGCGAGACGACGTGGAAGGTTTCCGGATCGTGCTCGTGCCGGTTGACGCCGCGAATGGTGATCGGCTTGCCGTTCACGGTGACAAGGCCACCCCGGATCGCCACATCGCGGAAACCGACGCGGGCATAAGTCGACTGGAGGATGCGCCCCCTGCCGTCATAGAGTTCGACTAGCAGGAAATAGAGGTTCGGCGTTTCCGCAGTCCACGGCTTCGCGCCGGGCAGGCGGCCGGTGAGCGTGACGTTGCGCTCGGCCTGCCCGGCAATGACCGCCTGGCGCCCTTCCAGAACCGTGCGGTCACCGTCCATCAGCACATAGCGCGCGCTTGTGGCGGCGCCGGGGGTGACTGCGACGTCGATCGCCAGCGTGCCGGTGGTAAAGCCCTCATCAAGCCCGGCGTGGACGAAGAAGTCGCGGATCCGCGTCTTCGGCGCCGCCATCAGGAACACTTCGCACTCGATGCCCGATACGCGCCAGAAATCCTGATCCTCGAGATAGGAACCGTCCGACCAGCGGAACACCTGGATGGCCACGGTATTGCGGCCCGGATGGACAAGATGCGTCACATCGAATTCGGACGGCAGCTTGCTGTCTTCCGAATAGCCGACCTTCTGGCCGTTCACCCAGACCGAATAGGCCGACCCCGCCGCCCCGATGTGCAGGATCACGTCTTCCCCGCTCCACCCCGCCGGCACGTCCACATCGCGGCGGTACGATCCGACCGGATTGGTCGCGTGGGGGATCAGCGGGCGATTGGCGGGAAAAGGATAAGCGATGTTGTTGTAGCGCGGCTGGTCAAACCCCTCCGCCTGCCAGTCGGCGGGAACCTTGATCGATTTCCAGCCCGACACGTCGAAGCCGGGCTGCTCGAAACCAGACGGAAGCGCATCCGCGCTGGGGGAGAGCGCGAATTTCCAATCCCCGCTCAGCAACAGGAACCGGGAAGATTGGGTGCGGTGGCCGGCAATGGCGCGCTCGCGGCTTTCAAAGGGAAATCCGGTCGCCCGGGCAGGAAGCTTGCCGATCGCGTTCACCGCCGGATTTTCCCAGTCCGGCCGGGACGGGTCCACCTGCACCGGCTGCACTTGCGGCGCCTCTGCCTGCGCCATCGTTGCACTCAAAAATCCGATGCCGGCCGCCGCCGCGCGCCATTTCCCCATGCGAGACACCTGTTCCCTTCCCTTATCGCAGCTGGCAGATGTCTAGGACATCCATGTCCTCGTAATCCAGGTTTTCCCCGGCCATCGCCCAGATAAAGCTGTAGTTTTTCATCCCGGCGCCCATGTGGACCGACCATGGCGGAGAGATCACCACGTCTTCGTTCTCCATCACGATATGTCGCAAGTCTTCGGGCCGGCCCATGTAGTGAAACACCCGGTCGTCCTGCTCCAGATCGAAATAGAGGTAAATTTCCGAGCGGCGCTCATGCACATGCGGCGGCATCGTGTTCCACACGCTTCCCGGCTCCAAACGGGTCAGCCCCAGGCAGATCGACGCGCTCTGGCAGGTGTGCGGCAGGATCAGCTGGTAGATCGTGCGCTCGTTGGAGTTCTCCAGGCTACCGCGCTGCATCACATTGGCATCGGCCATGCCCACCTTGCGCAAGGGGAACGGGGCATGCGCGGGCACGCTCAGCAGATAGAAACGTGCGCCCTCGCCCGCGAAGCTGACCGCATCGGTGCCCATCGGCACGTAAAGCGCCTCATACTTCGCCAGCGAAAAGGCCTGCCCGTCGGCCGTGACCACACCCGCGCCCGCGCCGATGTTGATCACAGCAAGTTCGCGGCGTTCCAGCAGCGGGTGCCCGGCGGCGCTTGCGGGCTCGCTCTGGCATGGCAGGGTCAGCGGCTCGCGCGCCGGAACCGCGCCGCCGATGATGAAACGCTCACCGTGCGAGTAAGTCAGCACGATCTCGCCCGGACGGAACAGGCCGGAGACAAGATGCCGCTCACGCAGGTCCGCGTTGCTAGCGCCCTGCATCATGGCGGGGTGGATCCCGTGATAGGTCTTTTCGAACAAGGATCGTCTCCGTCAGCGCGGCTTGCGGTCGAGTTCCGCCACCGCCGTCGCGGCGAGGAGGAAGGCGCCGACGCCGAAGTATTGCGTATCGCTGGCCAGCACCTGATCGGGGCGATCGCCCACCTGCTGCACCCAGCCGAGGCGGCCGTCCGGCTGGATCGCACGTTCCAGCGCCGCCCAACCCCGGCGCACGGCGGGTTCGTACTCGGCCCTCGGCAGCAATCCCTGGTTGATCCCCCAGGCAAGGCCGTAAGTGTAGAACGCCGTGCCGCTGGTTTCGGGCGGCGAATTCTCCGGAGCGAGGAGAGAGGGCGCCCAGTAGCCGTCCGGCTTCTGCAGGTTCTTCACCTTCGCCGCCATGTCCTTGAACAGCGCTTCCATCCGGGTGCGATCGGCGCTGCCGGCATCGAGCAGCGGGATCACCCGCGCCATCCCGCCGAACACCCAGCCATTGCCCCGGCTCCAGAACACCTTGCGCCCGTCGTCGCGCCGCTCGAAAAAGCGACTGTCACGATAATAGAGATGCTCGGCCGGGTCGTAGAGGAAGTCCGTCGTCGCCCAGAATTCCTTCATGGCGAACGTCAGATAGCGATTGTCGCCGGTCTGGCGGGAGAGTTCGACGAATGCGGGCGGCGCCATGAAGAGCGCGTCGCACCAGCACCAGCGCTTCAGGCACTCGGTCGCGCCGTAGCCTTCGGGCGGGATGGCGAAGGCCAGCGTGGTGATGGCCGGCTTGTCCACCACCGTGTCGAACGCCGCCTTGGTCGGCGCGAGCGCCGCAGCGCCCGCGCCATGGTCAGCGGCCCAGACATAGGCCTGGGCGATGGCCTGATCGTCGGCGAAATAGAGATTGTCACCCGGGCGCCAGCCGTTGCGCCGGCCCATCGCCAGCACCGCGTCGGCAATGCGGGGCGGCGCACCCGCATCGGCCAGCGCGGTCATGCCCACCCAGAACACGGCCTGCTCCCACCCGCGCGTCTTGCGGGTCTCGTCGGTGGCGCGCGGGATGTGGGAAAGGTCGTCGAGACGGGCTAGTTGCCAATCGGCCAGCTTGACCGCCGCCGCAACGGGAGACTGTGCTTTCGGTGCCGCAACGGCGGGCGTAGCCAAGGCGGCACAGATCAGTGCGGCGGGGAACAGGTTTCGGATATTCACGAGGCAAGTTCTCCTGTCGGGGTCAGGCGGGAGCTGATGAGGTGAAGCGGCGCAAGGGCGATGATCTAGACGCGATGTGGCTTAGAACTTGCCACGAACGCCGAACGAGACGGTCGTGCCGTTGAAAAACGAATTGTCCCGCCGCGACTTGCCGTTGCCCTTTGGCCCGTCCGGATCGGAGTAATAGATGTAGACGTTCTCGTTGGTGATGTTCAGCGCATCGATCCGCAGTTCGATCATGTCGTTCAGCTTGTAGCTGATCGTGCCATCCAGGAAACCCTGCGATGCCGTATAGGGGATCTGGTCGTTCCCCGTGTTCTGGGAGGTGATGCCCGTCTTCGCCCGGTAGTTGTAGGATGCGCGCACCGCGAAGGGGCCTTTTTCATAGAACGCGGTGGCGCTGTACGAATACTTCGGCACGAACTGGATCGGTACGCGGGTGCCGTCCGTCGTGACGAAATCATCGCCCTTCTGGTCGATCAGGGTCAGGCTTCCGGTGAAGCCCAGCCCGTCGAACGGCTTGGGCAGGAAGGTGAAGTTCTGCTGATAGGCGAATTCCAGCCCCTTCAGCTTCAGTTCGCCCTGATTGACGTACTGGGTCCGGCGGATCAGGAAATCGTCGGGAATGTCGCCGCTTGGAAAGCCTAGCGAAACGGCGTTGAAGGCGCTGTCCGGCAGGCCGAGCGAGCCGAAGGTGACGAAATCCTGCACAGCCATGGCGCGGTCGACGATATCCTTCTTGAACGCCCCGATGCTGAGCAGCCCGCCCGGCGCGAAGTACCATTCCACGCCCGCGTCGAACTGCGTCGCCATCTGCGGCCGCAGGTTCGGATTGCCTACCGTGACGTCGGCATTGAACACGTTGGGCACGACGGTGCCGCCGGCAATCGCCGTCAGCGCCGCGCGGGTGATCGTCTTGCCGGCGGAAGCGCGCACGACGATCTTGTCGGTAACGTCGTAGGCAAGACTGGCCGATGGCAGCCAGTTGTCATAGCCCCCCTCGCGTCGCTGCGGCAGGAACACCCCCGCGCCGGCGCTCTGGTAGTTGTGAATGATCGTGGAGGTGTCGGAATAGCGCATCCCCACGTTGCCGCGCAGTTCCTTGCCAAAGACCGGCAAGGTGAAGTTGGCCTCGAAGAACGCGGTCTTGACGATCTCGTTGGCCTTGAAGGCGCCATTGAGATTGACCGGCGCCGCTGCGTTGGCAGCATTGGCGTCCAGATCGTCCATGACGAAAGAGCGCGGGAACGTGGCGAATTGCGAAGGATAGCCGGAGTTGCCACCATCGCGGATCCGGCCGAACTGGATGTACGGGTCCATGTTGGAGAACACGTCCAGCCCGGCAAGTTGGGCCGAGGCGATCCTGCTCCCGTCCTGCTGCGAGATCTCCTTGCCGGTGTCCACATAGCTGCCGCCCAGCTTGACCGCGAAGGTGCGGTCACCATCGTCGACAAGATCCCAGTCCACAACCGCGCGAGCTGTCTTTTCCGTGTCGATCTCTCGGTTGAGCGTGAAGCCCAGGCCCGGCGCGGTGAAGTTGGCGGGATCGGTGAAATCGACCGGCGAACTGATCGTGGGATAAGTGACGTTGCCGGTCGGATCGAAAGTGCTGGTGATCCCGTAGATATTGCTGGTGATGCGATTGGCGGTATAGCGCGCATTGCTGTCGCTGAGATTGCCCTGCGCCGACAGTTTCAGATTGTCGGTGAGGTCGTAGACGGCGCGGACGATGCCGTACTTGAAGCGGGTCCGCGCGTTTCGGAAGAAGCTTTCCTGGATGAAGCTGGTATTGCCGAACGTGCCGTAGAGATTGTTGAATTCGTCGATCTTCACGTCGAGCGGGATGATGCCCGAATTCGTGCCAACCCCTGGGGCGTTGGTTGTGCCCGGCACCGTGCGGGAATTGCGGACCGCCGCACCGAAGGTGAATTCGTCTGCCTCATCCTTCAGTTCGGAGAATATGCCGTCCACGCTGACGTCCAGGCGATCGGTCTTGTACTGGATCGACCCGACCAGACCGATACGTTCGCGTGTATTGTTCGAGGTAAACACCCGGTAGAAACGGGGCATATAGGCATTGTTGATCTGTTCCCGCGTCAGATCGCCATAGTTCGCCAGCGGATTGTCGAGGTCCATCTGGAACTGGAAGGGGCCGCCCACGGTCGTCGGGCCCTGATAGGCCAGCGATCCGATCGCGGAGGAGTTGTAGCCGCCGGTGGACTGGAAGCCCGAGCGCTCGTTGACGTTCTTGGCATAGGCCGCCCCCACGAGAACGCCGAAATCGCCCCAGGTATCACTGAACAGCAAGGATCCGCGCGGCTGCCACTTCTTCGACTGGGTGTTGTAGTTGGCCTGCGCGGTATAGCGGATCACCCGTCCCGCGCTGTCGAACGGACGCGGCGTCTGCAAATCTACATTGCCACCTATGCCGCCTTCCTCAAGATTGGCCAGCGGCGACTTGTAGACGTCCACCCGTCCGAACAGTTCGGATGGGAAAACGTCGTAATTGAAGTCGCGTGTGGATGACCCGACGTTCTGCGACGACGTGGTGTGAACGGGCGCGCTGTTGATGGTGGTGACGGTGAATTCGGAACCCAGACCGCGGATGCTGATGCGCTGGCCTTCGTTGGAGGCGCCGTCCCTGGAAAGGAACACGCCGGGAATGCGCTGTAGCGAATCCGCGACGTTGGCCTCGGGAAACTTGCCGATATCCTCCGCGACGATGGAATCCCGCACGCCGATGGCTTCGCGCTTCAGTTCGATCCCTTGCTGAAGACTTTTGCGAAATCCGGTGACGACGATTTCCTCGGTCGCCGGCGCTGAAGCGCTATCCGGTACGGCTTTCGGCTCCTCGCCCGAAGCGCGAGATACGGCAGTTTCCTGTGCGCAGGCTGCATTGCAGGCCGCCAGAATTGCCAGAGCGCTTGCCATCGATGTTGCGGTTGTAACCACCCTCATGAACATCCTCCCACATCCGCGATTCGTCGCGTGACAAGCTAGTTGTCATATAACTATTCTCGCTTGTCAATTGTCGGACTAGTCTCGCGGAAATCCGCCGCATGTGCCGCGATGACGCCAAATCATTAAGCATCTTTACTTAGGCCGCCTGTCATTCCCTCCTAAGCCCTTGGCAAACGCCGAATAGCAATTTATCAGGTTGGCATACAGATAATGGAGAGATCATGGGGGAGATGCGCAGAGCCGCGCGCAGCGGAATCGCGGCGGGATTGTCGGTCTTGATGGCCTGCATGCCGGCCGGCCTATACGCCCAGCAGCGCGGCAACCTGCAGCTGAAGGTCGATAAGCCGCTTCCCCCGCCCAAGAGCAGGACGCCGGCAGCCGCCGTCCAGTTCGCGCCCTATCGCTATGACGACCTTCTCTGGGAAAACGACAAGACCGCGCATCGGATCTATGCCCGCGCGCTGGAAGCAGCCGAACCGCCGTCCGGGTCGGGCATCGACAGCTGGGGCAAGAACGTACCATGGCCGTTCGCCGACCGGCAGCTCCGTAGCGGCGACCAGCACGGCTATCACGGCGAAGGCGTGGACTTCTACAACGTCGGCACCGGGCGCGGCGCCGGCGGGCTGGGAATCTGGCAAGACAACAAGCTGTGGACCTCCCGCAATTACGTGCGCGCGCGTATCCTCAAGTCCGGCGGGAAAGAGGCCGATTTCAGCGTGGACTATGCTCCCTGGCCGGTGGATGTGGGTCGCAAGGTCTGGGAAACGCGGCGCTTCACGCTGCCACTGGGTACGCATTTCACGCGGCTGGTCTCCACGCTGGAATCAGATTCCACGGCGCCGCTGATAGTCGGGGTCGGTGTCGGAAAACGCACGACCGGCACACGCGATGGCGAAGTGACGATTGACCGCGCCAAGGGGCTGATCTCCTGGTGGGGGCCTGAAGACGGCGCGCATGGGCACATGGCCATCGCCGTTCGCGTCGATCCCGGCATGATCGCCGAAGTGAAGCAGGATGCGGACAATTACCTCGTCCTGCTCAACGTCAAGCCTGGCAAGCCGTTCGTCTACTATTCGGGCAGCGCGTGGAGCAAGGGGCAGGACATGTTCACGACGCGGGAGGCGTGGGACGCCTACGCTGCTTCTCAAACGCTCGATTTCACGATTCCGAAGGACTGACCATGACCATGAATCTTGATCGCCGCGCGATGCTGGCCGGCGCCGTGGCGGGAACGGCAGCGTTTTCGACCAGTGCCTCCGCTGGCCGTGCCGTGGGGAAAAAGCCAGCGGACCAGGCCGGGCTTCATACGGGAACGGAAGATCGCGCCTATATGCTTGGCCTGCTGGAACGGATGGCGACGCCGGTGCTATCCCGCATGGCGCAGGGGCACCTTCAGCAGGAGTGGGCGCCGGAACTCAGCCCAAGCTGGGATGGCCGCAATCCCAAGGTCGCCTATCTGGAGGCATTCGGCCGCCTGATCGATGGGCTCGCTCCGTGGCTCGCCCTGCCCGACGATGGCCGTGCGGAATCGCGCCTGCGCGGCCGGTTGCGGGAACAGGCGCTGGCAAGCTACGTCCACAGCGTCGATCCCAAGAGCCCGGACTATCTGCTGTGGAGCGCGGAAGGCCAGCCACTGGTCGATGCCGCCTATTTCACGAGCGCGCTCCTGCGTGCGCCGAAGACCCTATGGGATCCGCTGGACGCGACCACCAAGACGCGGATCATCGCCGAGATCCAGGGCCTGAGGCGCGTGACACCGCCCTATACGAACTGGCTGCTGTTTGCCGCCATGAACGAGGCCTTCCTGCTGTCGGTCGGCGCCCAGTGGGATCCGATCCGCATCGACCTTGCCCTCCGCAAGTTCGGAGAATGGTACGTCGGAGACGGCTGGTACGGCGACGGCGAGCACTTTCACTTCGACATGTATAACAGCTACGTCATCCAGCCGATGCTTACGCAGATCCTGGACGTGCTCGTCCGCACCGGCGTCAAGTTCAACAAACTCGACCCTGCAGAGCGGCTGGCAACGCAAATAAAGCGGATGCAGCGCTTCGGCGAAGTGCTGGAACGCATGATCGGCCCCGACGGCGCGTTTCCACCGGTCGGCCGGTCGCTAACCTACCGCACGGCGATCCATCAGCCGCTCGCCTATCTGGTCTGGAAGAAGCTGCTTCACGCCAAGCTGCCGGAAGGTCAGGTCCGGGCGGCCACGCTTGCAACGCATCGCTGCATTTTCGCCGACCCCAGCAACTTCGATCCCAAAGGCTTCCTGACGATCGGTTTCGCCCGGCACCAGCCCAGCCTGGGCGACGTCTATTCGAACGCAGGCAGCATGTATATCGCCACCGAGAGCCTGCTGGCACTCGGCCTGCCCGCCAGCGACAGCTACTGGCAAGCGGAGGCGCAACCCTGGACTATGCGAAAAGCCTATAGCGGGCTGGACTTTCCCAAGGACTATTACGTCGACATCTGAGAGAGAAGCCGCCGCCGCGCCACTCCTCCCGGCGCGGCGGCATCGCCCCAAGAGGCGGGAACCTCGAAGGGCATTGGGCCGATCCCTCAAGGACCGGCCCCTTTTTCATTCCGGCAGCACTTCGATGCCCGAGACGATCGCCGAGCCGACGATGGGCTTGAATGCCAGGTCGAGCTTGCCATCAGCAACGGTCACCGGGATATTGCGGGTCAATGCAGTCCAGGATGCTTTCGCTTCACGGCGTACGTCAATCAGGGCAGCCTTGCGGCCTTCCGCCAGAACCTCGAACTGCCGCGCTCCCGCGCCAAGCTTGTCGTCCGGCTCGAAGAAGTGGAGCCGAACCTTGTAGCGCCCGTTCGGTACCGGAATGGTGTAGCTGAAGTCACCTTCGCGCCAGCTCCCATAAGGCGCCTGGCTTTGCGTACCGAGCACCGGCTGTACCGGCCCCGGCTCCCCGCCGCGCGCCATCGAGGGACGATCACGGAAATGCCCCTGGCCACCCGTAGAAAAGACGTCCGAGCCCCAGAGCACGCCATCGGGCGCCCGCTGCTGCTCCAGGGTCCCCGCGCGGATGCGATAGAGGCCCGGCTTGCCTTCGAAGGTCCAGACCATGGCATCGGAAACCCGTTTGCCGTCGCGCGTCCCGCTCGCTTCCAGCCGGTTTTCTCCCGGTGCCAGCGTCACGCCCGGCCAGCGGCAGATGCCGACTTCACAGCGCGCCTCGCCAAGCGGCCTGCCGTTGAGGGTAAGACTGACAGTCCCGGTATTGGCATAGGCCTTCACGTCCACCACCGGATAGGGCCGCGCCGTGTGCCGCCGCTCGGCCAGATAAAGGGTCGGTTCCGGCGACCAGTTAGCCTTGTAGAGATAGAACGCGTCCTTGCGGGTCTTGCGATCGAAAGTGACGAGGCCCTTGTCGTTGGTGTCGGTAAGATCGCCTTCCAGCCGCAACTCGTTCGAGAAGTCGAACAGGTTCCACACCCAGCTGGCCCAGACATAGGGCCGCGCGGCGATCTGCTTCCAGCTTTCCTCCAGCAGCCAGCTCTGGAATTCCTCGGGATGAGGGCGCCCGAAAGCGGCGATCGGGCCGCCTTGCGGGTCGTCGGTATGCTGGGTCAGCGCACCACCAGCGCCATATTCGCTGATCGAGATCGGCTGTCGCGGAAAGCGAGCATGGACCCGATCGAGATCGCGGCCCAGGAAGTCCACCTTGTTGCCATACCAGCCATGATAGCGGTTGTACCCAATCACGTCGGTTATCCCGGCCACGCTGTCGAGGCCGGGCCTGTTTTCCTCGGCAATGGTCCCGCAGCAATCCGCCAGCGTGGCGGGACGCAGCGGATCCTCGGCATGGACCACCGCCTGCAAGCGTTCCAGCAAGGGTCGCGCGTTCGAGGTGCCGCGGCCCTTGGCGGCTTCCAGATTGACCTCGTTGGCGATCGACCAGACGGCGATGGAGGGATGGTTGTATTCCTGCCGGATCAGCTCTCGCAGCTGTTGCTCGGCATTGGCGGCGAAAGCCTCGGTCGTCGTCTCCGAGTACCAGGGCGCCGAACGGTCCACGAGCGGGATTTCCGCCCAGACCACCATGCCCGCCTGATCCATCTGCCGATAGGCTTCGTCCGCATGCTGGTAATGGGCCAGGCGCACGGTGTTGGCGCCGATTTCCCTGATGATCGCGGTATCCTCCGCAATGTCCGCAGACGTGATCGCCCACCCCTTGCCGGGCCGGTCCTGATGGCGCGAGACGCCGTGCAACGGAACCTGACGACCGTTGAGCCAGAACCCGGTTTCCGGATCGATCCGCATCGTGCGGATGCCCAGCGGCTGTTCGACTTCGTCCAGCTGGCGCCCGGCGCGGTCGAGCAGGCGCACGTTCACGTGGTAGAGGTAGGGATCGCGGACGCCCTCCCACAAATGTGGATCGGCGACAGCCAACTGCTGCTCCACTTCCGCCCGCGCCGTCGATCCGCTGCCGGCGGCAATGCCGAAGGGCGTCGTCGCGCCCGCCACGACCCTGCCTTCGCGATCGAGTATCCGGGTCTGCACGCTACCCTTGGCAGAGCCCGGCAGGCCGTTTTCCAGCCGCGCAAGCACCCGGACGCGCGCCTTGCCGCCTTCGACAGTCTCGGTGCTCGCATAGATACCCGGACCGCCGAAATCCTCCATCGCGATGCGCAGCGGGCCGGTCACGATCAGCGACGCAGGTCGGTAGAGGCCGCCGTACATGGGCCAGTCACCGTTCATCGGGATCACGTCTGCCGTCGGCGATCCCTTTTCCCGAGGCGAGCTGTTGTCCACCCGAACGACCAGCAGGTTGTCGCCCGCCGGCTTCAACGCCTTCGTCGCGTCGAAACGGAAGCCCGCGAAGGCCCCGGCGTGGCGCCCCAAGTGGACGCCGTTTACCCAGACATCGGCGATGACGCTGGCGGCATCGAACTGTATCCAGACATGCCGGTCACCCAGCTTTTCCGGCGTCGGGAAGCTGCGGCGATACCAGCCCTGCCCCTTGACGTTCTGGTAGTCCTCTCGCCGCTGCGCGGTGCCGCCCATGCGGTTCCAGTTGTGCGGCAGCGATACCTTCTCCCATCCGGACGCATCTAAGCTCCCGTCCTGCACCCGTTCCTGAATGTTGCCCAGATGAAAAGCCCAATCGGCATCGAGCGCCATCGTCCGGCGCACCATCTCCTCGCGCGCTTCGGCTTGCGCTGCCCAGCACAGCAACGCTCCCATGGCGAGGAGGCTGACGCTGCCGGCGCGGTTTCCGGAACGCATATCGATCTCTCCCTTCACTGGTCAGGCCAGTTGCGCCGCTGAGGTCGCAGCGCTTGCCTTTGATTTCGGCTTATCCCATCATATGAAAATACCAACCACTAATTGGCAGGCCTTTCTGGTCAGATAAGTGCAGACGCGCTTCCTGCGGAACGGCTGGAGGGAGAGGACGGGTATGAAAAGTGGACTGGCGTCCGGCGTTCCCGACAGTGCGCAAGCCGGGCTGCCGACCCGCGGAACCAGAGTACGCATCGAATTGACCGGCCCGGTTGCCGACCGCGACGCCTTCGGCAACGTCGTCGAACTCGATACCGCCCGCAAGGCCGGAGACACCGGCGCCGACGCGATCCCTCCGGGCTGGAACCTCGCGATCGCCGAAATCGAATTCCACGGACCCGAGGCGCCGGAAACGCAGCAGTGACGGAATCGCCTGCCATGAAAGGTACCTTAGTGAAAGCTGACAGGATTAAGGTGATGGCATTGACCTACTGGCATACATCCGCGCTGCTTATGCTTTCCTGCCTTGCGCTTCCGGCGTACGCCCAAGCACCGGGACGCTATGACGCTGTCCATTCAGGTACGCCCTGGTTCGATCAGCGCGGCGTTCCCGTCAGCGCACATGGCGCGGGCATCATCAAGGACGGCGACATCTATTATCTCTTCGGCGAAGCGCACGAGGACATGACCAATGCCTTTGCCGCGTTCAACTGTTATTCTTCCAGGGATCTCATCAACTGGCGTTTCGAGAAGATCGCGCTGCCGGTGCAGCAATCCGGGCCGCTGGGGCCGAATACCGTTGGCGAACGGCCCAAGGTCATGCGATCGCCCAGCACCGGTGAATATGTGATGTTCATGCACGCTGATGCGATCGACTATCGTGGGCAGTTTGTGGGCTACGCTACCGCAACGAACGTCACCGGCCCGTACACCTTCCATGGCCCCCTGCTGATCGACGGCAAGCCCATCAGGAAGTGGGACATGGGTACATTCCAGGACGAGGACGGAGCCGGCTATATACTGCTGCACGGCGGTGACATCTACCGTCTGGCCGACGACTACAGAAGCGTTCGAGAACATGTCAATGAGGCCATGGCGCATGGATTTGAATCGCCGGCCATGTTCCGCAAGGACGACATCTATTATTTCCTGGGATCTCACCTGACGGGCTGGGAGCGAAACGACAACTACTATTATACTGCCAAGTCATTGCGCGGTCCCTGGACTCGTCAAGGGATGATTGCACCGGAAGGTACGTTGACCTGGAATTCGCAGGTTACTTTCGTGCTGCCGGTCGAGGGCTCCCGTGATACGACCTTCATGTTCATGGGTGACCGGTGGTCCTATCCGCGCCAGGCGAGCGCCGCCACCTATGTTTGGCAACCGCTAGAGGTGGATGGCGATAGCGTGGTCATGCCGGCGTATCACGACGCCTGGCGGATCGACACGGCAACCGGCACCGTCCGGCCAGCATCAGCTGAGAGCGAAACGATTACCGCCTTCGACCCGCGCGTGCACTTCGTGGGGGTCTGGCAGCAAGCGGTTGCAGACCAGCCAGGCCCTCGCATGACTATCGATAAAAGCGCATCGTTATCGGTGGCTTTCACGGGCACTCAGGCCAGCTTGCACAGCCTCGCACGTCCCGATGGAGGCTATGCCCGCATCATCGTCCGCAACAGTCAAGGCGATGAAGTGCTTTCATCTACAGTCGATATGTATTCGAAATACCCCGTTTCGAGCGTCAAGTTCGTCACGCCGCTTCTGCCGCGCGGCGCCTATACCATGCAGGTCTCGGTTGTGGGCGATAGCTGGTATTGGGTGAATAAAGCGGGGCAAAGGTCTGGTAGCAATGGCCATGCAATCTCGTTCGACCGCCTTCAGGTGCGCCAATAGGATAGTTGCCCCTTAGGATGTAAATGATCTCTCATCGGTCTTAGCGACAGCGAAACGGCGGATATCCCTCGGTCGGCAGTCGAAAGTCTCCTGTCAGCGCGACCCGGCCCGGTGGGTGAAGAAGGGACAGAAGGGCCCTGCCGAAACACGATCCGGCAAACCCGCTATATTGCATATCGGTCGCAATAGCATTAGTGCGCCGCGTATGGGCGCCAATTCTGCCGTACTTGCCAGTCTGATCATAACAGAGCGCAGCGCCCTGTTGCGCCGTGTGGAGCGGCTTGTCGACGATCCTGCGGATGCGGAGGAAGTCGTTCAGTCCATGTGGCTGAAAGTGCAGAGCGTGGACGATACCCGTTCGATCCTTTCCAAGCGGGCTTACCTGTTTCGGTTGGCGCGCAATCTCGCGCTGGATTTCAGACGCTCGCAGCAGCGGCGTGGCCGTCTGGCCGACGAAGTGCAGAATATCCTTACCGACAGCGATGACGCTCCAGGGCAGGATCGCATCGTCGATTCGACGCAGATGCTGGAAAGGGTGCGGACCGCTGCGCTGGCATTGCCCGAACCGACCCGCACTATTTTTCGGCTCAATCGGTTCGAAGGGGAAAGCCAGCAGGCCATTGCTCGGCGGTTGGGGATCAGCGCCACGACGGTCGAAAACCACATCAGGCGTGCTCTGGCCGCGTTGGCTGCGGCACGGGATGGGCGCGATCCGGAAACCTGAATGCGTGAAGACGGGTATTCATAATTGATAAGTTGGGTGCCATCACACCCCGCACGTCTAAATACCATCATGGGCAGAGCGATCAGGATCAACATGGGCAGGCAGGGAGGCGACACGGTGGACATGCGCGGCGAACAGGCCCGCGCATGGGTAGTGCGCCTTGCGTCCGGGGCGATGTCGGATGCGGACCTGCAATCGCTCGACCGCTGGACTGCAGCCGACCCGCGCAACCGTGCGGCATTCCTGCACGAGCGACGGACCTGGCAGGACCTTGCGGTTCTGGAGAGCGCATTTGCCGATACCGGCAAGGAATCTCCGGCGAAAGCGCGCCGGTGGCCGTATCGCCTGCTGCCCGTGGCGGCAGCAGCGGCGCTCGCATGGTTCGTCGCCCCGACGGCATGGATATGGGCGCGTGCGGATGCGACGACAGCAGCGGGCCAGGTCCGCGAAATCGCATTGGCTGACGGCTCCCGCGCGGTGCTGGACAGCGATAGTGCGATCACGATCGACTATGCCGGCGATCGCCGCACGATCCGGCTGCTGAAAGGCCGCGCCTGGTTCGCAGTGCGTCACGGCGACCAGCGTCCTTTCCGCGTTGAGGCGGCGCGCGGTGTGGTCAGGGATGTCGCAACGGCCTTCGAGGTCGACGATACCGGATCGCAGACCCTGGTAAGCGTCACGCACGGCGCCGTCGAACTGGAAAGCGCGGGGCATTTCGTGCTCCATCAAGGCGAGAGGGCGGCGTTCGGGCCAAGGGGCAATGCCCTGCCGATGGCGCCCCTCCCCCTCGATCGGATCGGCAGCTGGCGGCGTGGTGAACTGCTGCTGCGCGGCGTGCCCTTGCAGACGGCGATCCGCGCCATTGCGCGTTACCGAAAGGCGCCGGTGATCGTCCTGGGTAGCCTGTCTGACGAAACGCCGATCAGCGGGAGCTTTCGCACTGACCGTCCGGACGAAGCGCTGGATACTCTGGCCGCGATGCGTGGGTTGGAGCTGGCCAATCTGCCCGGTGGAATAGTGCTCTTGCGATCGGGCACGCGCTGAATTCCGCATTCGATTCAGTTTTTTTTCGCCTCCTGGCTTGGGTGCAGTGCCGACCCAAGCGTCAATCCCGTGAACCAATATTGCGAACACCTTGCAATATCGCCCCGCCACGATGGCGGGGCACGGGACTTCGGACGACGGGGGATTACATGAATTCGATGTCTACACGCCTTGCGATGAGGCTGATGACCAGCGCGGCGCTTCCGCTGGCGATCGGCCTGCCACAAGCAGCATTGGCGCAAGCTGCGGGCGAGCAGGCGTATGAGATCCCCGCGCAGTCGCTGGAAAGCGCGTTGCTGGCGTGGATGCGGCAGTCTGGCATGCAGGTCGGCTATGAGCCCGGCGACGTTGCCGGGCGCACGTCCGCTCCGGTTTCCGGAGCGCGCGGATCGGGCGAGGCTTTGGCCGCGCTGTTGGCGGGGAGCGGCCTTGGCTATCAGCCGACCGGCGCCGGATCGGTGCGACTGACCCGCGCGCCGCAGGCCGAGAGTGCAACAACAGCAAGAGGCGCAACCGTTCTCGGTCCGGTCCGGGTCCAGGGCGAAGGCGCGCGCCGGATTCGCAGTGGTGAGATCGAGACTGCCACCGGCCCCGTGCCCGGCTATCGCGCCACCCTGAGCGCCACCGCGACCCGCACCGATACCGCCATTCGCGACGTACCGCAGTCGATCCAGATCGTTCCGCGCACCGTGATCGAGGATCAGGCCGCCGTGCGTCTGACCGATATCGTCCAGAACGTGTCGAGCGTCCAGTTGAACGGCACGGCGGGCAACCGAGCGGAAACCTACTCCATTCGTGGCTTCGTGTCCGGGCGCTATGCGCTCAACGGCTTCCCGCTGACCAGCGCGATGGAACGCCCCGAGGGCTTCTTCGATCTTGCCAATGTGGAACGTGTCGAGGTGCTCAAAGGCCCCGCCTCGGTCATGATGGGGCTTAGCGAACCGGGCGGCGTGATCAACATCGTCACCCGCGCGCCCAGCAGGCAATTCCACTTCGACGGCGCGCTGCAGGGCGGCAGCTTCGATTTCTATCGCGGTGAAATGTCCGTGACCGGCCCGCTCAACGCATCCGGCACGCTGACGGCCCGCGCCACCGGAGCCATTCAGACCAACGGCGGTTTCCGCCGCGAAGCGCGCGAGAGCGAGCGTGTCTATGGCGCGGCGGCGGTACGCTGGCAGCCCGATGCATTGACGCAAGTGGATCTGACGGCGGACTATGCGGATCAGAAGGTGCCCTTCGATCGCGGGTTGATCGCGGACGAGGACGGCAATTACGTTCACGATGCGCGTACATACTACGGCGAGCGCTGGTCCAATACCGCTACCGAGAAGCTGGTGCTGGGTCTGGCAGCTCAGCGTCAGGTCATGCCGTGGCTGATGCTGCGCTTCACCGGGCGTTATACCGATGCCCTGGTGCAGGACCACAATGCGGTCGATCTTCAAGGCAATGCCGATGGCGTGGTCCGCCGCCGCATCACCAACCGCACTGAAGATTCGAACGACCTGTCGATGCGCTTCGACGCGATCGCGGATGCCTATACCGGACCGCTGGAGCACCGCATCATGGCCGGGGTAGAGCGGACCAACGGCGAAATGGCATTCTGGTCTGCGCGCGCCAACATCGGCTCGGTGGCGGCAGTCGACCCTGTTTACGGCATGACGCCGGTCCCGGTCGCTACGGTGAACAACGTCTACGATTATGACGTCGATACCTGGGGCTTCTATCTGCAGGATCAGATCGCGCTGGGCGAACACGTCAAGGCGCTGGCCGGGGTACGGTATGACCGGACGAAGTCGTACCGGTGGGATTATCTGGAAGATGCCGCGATCCGCACCAAGGACGATGCACTGACCTTCCGCGCCGGTCTGGTCTATCAACCCACGACGTCGGTATCGCTATATGCCAGCTATACGCAGAGCTTCCAGCCTCAGCAAGGCCAACTGGTGGATGGCACCCCGCTCGACCCCGAAAAGGGCGAGCAGTTCGAGGCGGGCGTGAAGTTCGATCTGCTGGACCGCCTGTCGATCACGGCGGCGGCGTTCCAGATCACCAAGCAGAACGTGTCGACCGAAGACCTCGACAACCCGGACTTCTCGATCCTCACCGGCGAACAGCGCGTGCGCGGTCTGGAACTCGACATTACAGGAGAGATCCTGCCGGGCTGGAACATCATCGCCAACGCCAGCCATCTCGACGCCGAAATCACGCGGGACAACACGTTCGCGGTGGGCAATCGCCTCAACGGCGTCCCCAGTTTCAGCGGCCGGATCTGGACCAGCTACAGCGTCTCTTCGGGCGCGCTGTCTGGCCTGTCGCTGGGCGGCGGCATCCGTGTAGTCGGCAAGCGCGAGGTGGACCTGGACAACCGCTTCACGATTGCCGGCTACGAGACGTTCGACGCCTCCATCCGCTATGCACTGAATCCGCATTGGGAAGTCTCGGTCAACGCCGAGAACCTGACCGATCGCTTCTTCGTGGAGGCGGTGCAGGGCGACAACAACCTCTACCCGGGAACGCCGCGCCGCATAGTCGGCACCTTGCGCGCGCGGTACTGACGCCATGTCGATGCGCACCGGGGCCGGTAGTACGGCAGCCAGCAAGGTCGCCGTGATATCGGCGGGCTACAGCCCTGAACCGAAGCGCGGTTTTGCACTGGTGCTGACCGTGCTGGTGTTCTGCCTGCCCTTGGTGTTCATCAGCTTCCTGAGCTGGCGCACGGTGGCGGCGCAGGCGCCGGTTGCACCGCATCTTGCTACCTTCGACGTCACCGAACCGGCGCCGTCGAAGGATGAACCGCTGCCGGAACAAGCGGAGCCGGAAACCGAGCCTGAGCCGGATCCGACCGCCGTGACGCAGCCATCGGCGGTCCCTCCGCCGCCGGTTGTGATCGGCCAGACCAGTCTGGCACGCGCCGCGCCGGTCACTCCTGCCCCGATCGCTCCTACCCAGCCCTCTCCAGCCCCGCCTTCGCCTCCTCCTGCGCAAACAGTGGCCAGGAAGTCGCCAGGCAGCGAACAGGGGCCGGACACCTGGCATGCGCGCGTGCTGGGGCGCCTCAATGCCGTAAAGACATACCCTGGCTCGGCGCGCGCGCGGCGCCAACAAGGCACGGTCATGGTGCGTTTCTCAGTGGACCGCAAAGGTCAGGTCCTGAGCGTGACCCTGCACAAGACATCCGGCTTCGCCTCGCTGGACCGAGAGGCCCTTGCGCTGCCGAAGCGAACGTCTCCGCTGCCCCCGCCCCCGGCTGAGGTTCGAGGCAACAGCATCGAATTGGTCGTGCCGGTGGAATTTTACTTTTAATGGCGTCAACCGTTTCGAACTGTGCTCGCTCGCAAGCATCACGCCGCTCGCGACTGAACCTGCTGTTCCAGACATAAAAGGCGAGCTGCGCGGGCTCGCAGGCTGACCCAATCGCAAGTCTTTGCTCTCCGAGATCCGAGAACATGGATAGCTCCACTTTCGATGGAGCCGGACAAATATGCAGATAGCCATAGGAATGCGAGAACGAGAAAGCGCCTATCGCATAAGAAGTTCATACAGGTTCTACAGCAAAAACGCGCCGAAATTCAACGAAGATTGAATGCGATGCCATCTCTCTCGATCTGGAATGCATATGGCTTGGGGCATACCTTGATCGGGTTCACCGCGACATCGCGGGAGCACCCGTCAATGAAGCTTTCAGGAGCAATTCGTGAACGCAGCCCCCAGCACTCCGGAGCCCGACCAACGCGCCTCGGTATTCTACGTCGGTCAGGATCAGGCCGGCCACTGGCTTGTACAGGAAAGCCATGGCCTGCTTGAAGGCCGCTTCATTTCGCGGGATGCCGCATGGCGCTTCGCACGCTCAGAGATCCATGCCTATCCGGGTGGCCACATCGTCTTCACGATGCAGTGCATCGTACCGACCATCCCATTCGAACCGGTCCCGGAAGCCGCCACGCTCGTCCTGGACCGCGCGGCTTGATCAAGGGGAGGTTTCACCATGCATTATTCTCTAACGCTTTCCGGACAGGCACCCTGGCCAGCCCTCCTGATCAGCAGCGCGTTCGCGCCAGGCACCGAGCCAGGTGATCCCTGCTGGCCGGTGCTTATGGCCCATCTCAAAATGCTGCGGGATCGCGGGCGCAGGGCCGTGCGCATCGTCGATGTGCACTGCGCAGACGGGGCCCTGCTTATCCACGCCGCACGCGAAGCGCATTCACTAGGATTCCTTTCGGTCGAATGTCTGGGAACAGACGTCGACCGCGATGATATCGAGGAAGCGCGCTGGCGCTCGCAGCTGCTCCGCGATACCGCGATCGGTCTGGAGTTCGAAGTCGGCGAGGCGATCGGGCGACTGGAAGCCGAGGCCGATTTTCCTGCAGACGTTGTACTTTTCCAAGGCTCCGCAGGCGCTTCCAAGGCTTTTCGACAGGCTGCCAAACGAGCCGGTCGCCTCGTGCTCGCAAAGAGCTGTTCCGCAAGGGAACAGGACTCATGACGAGGCAAGATCGTTTCTGGCGAGGCCTAGGCGCGGTCCTGTTGATCGGCGGACCTAGCGCCGAACTTCTTGCGCCGGAAGACGCGCAGGGTTTGCGCGGTATTCTCACGATCGCGCTGCTCGGCGCCTCGCTGTTTGGCATCGTCCTGTTGCTGCAAGGCAGGAAGGTGGTGAAGGTCTGGCGCATCGAAGGCAGACGTTCTCACTGTGGCAGGGACGCTTTGCAGTCGAAGCTTGGGCCGTATCGGCGGGATGGATGCTGACGGGGGAACATCCCCCCTACTCTCGACAAACTCGCCTTGCTGAAGCCGCATTATGATACGGTATTGCAAATAGAGGGATTTTCATTACTCAATGAAGAGAGGCAGCGGCGGGAGAGGAAATGCGAATGCGCAAGACGGGCAGCTGGATGATATTCCATGCGCTGGCTACCGCGCTGACCGCGATCGGCGCGGCGCACGCTGCGCCGCGCACGATTACCCCGCTGCCCGACGGCTGGCGCTTCATCCAGGCCGATCCTGAAGGCGCGGAAACTCCCGCGCTGGACGATGCATCCTGGCAGATCGTCACCGTTCCGCATGACTGGGCCATTGCCGGCCCGTTCGATCCCAACGCCAAAGCCGCAGGCGAGAACGGCTTCCTGCCCAGCGGAGTTGCCTGGTACCGCAGGAAGCTGGATCTGACTCCGAAGCCGGGGCGGCGCTATTTCATCGAATTTGACGGCATCATGGAGCGCAGCGGCGTCTGGGTGAACGGTCATCATATCGGCTATCGCCCCATGGGCTATATCAGCCAGCGTTACGATTTGACGCGCCATCTGCGCGCGGATGGCCACAACGTGATCGCCGTCCGTGCGGATACATCCGCCGCCCCCTCGTCACGCTGGTACACCGGTTCGGGTATTTATCGGCACGTCCGCCTGATCGAGACGGACGATGTCCATATTCCGCAAGGCGGCGCCTACGTGCGGGCAGCCGCCATCAGCGACGCGCAGGCGACGATCGCGCTCACCGCGGATGTGCAGAATGACACCGAAGCGGCGACCGACATCAAGGTCGAGCTGCGGCTGACAGATCCCGATGGCCGCGAAGTCGCGCGTGTCGTGACGCCAGCTACCAGCGTTGCGGCCGGACGCACTACGATCGTGCCGCTCGAAGTCACGCTACCCCGTCCGCACCGCTGGGACATAGACGATCCTGCCCTGTACCGCGCCTCCATCCGCGTGCTGGCGGCCGACGGCACCCTGCTCGACAATGAGGATGTCCGCTTCGGTGTGCGCGAAGCCCGTTTCGATCCGGCAACCGGTTTCTGGCTGAATGGCCGCAACTTCAAGTTGAAGGGCGTGGCGCTGCATCACGATGGCGGCGCGGTGGGGGCCGCCGTTCCGCTGGCCGTCTGGCGCCAGCGGTTGACGACGCTCAAGGCGCAGGGCGTCAACGCAATCCGCACCGCGCACAATGTCCCCAGCCCCAAATTTCTCGACCTGACCGACGAGTTGGGCTTGATCGTCATGGACGAGTTGTTCGACCAGTGGAATGTCGCCAAGACGCCGGAGGATTATCATCTCTTCTTCGGCGACTGGCACAAGCGCGACACGCTGGACATGGTGCGCCGCGATCGCAACCATCCCAGCATCGTCCTGTGGAGCGCGGGCAACGAAATCCATGACACCGCCTATCCGGTCCAGGCAAAGGCCGCGCTGCGCAGCATACTGGATATCGTCCACGCCGCCGATCCCTCTCGGCCGGTAACCATGGCCCTGTTCCGACCGAACGTGACCAAGGATTACGACAATGGCCTGGCAGACATGCTGGACGTGGTCGGCCAGAACTATCGCGAAAACGAACTGATCGCGGCGAGCAGGCAGAACCCGAAACGCAGCATCATCGGCACCGAAAACGGGCACAACCGCAGCAACTGGGTGCCGGTGCGAGACTATGGGCCTTTTTCCGGCATGTTCCTGTGGACCGGGGTGGATTATCTGGGCGAGGCGAACCGTTCGGGATGGCCCAATATCCAGAATCCGGCCGGGCTGCTCGATCGCACCGGCCGCCAGAAGATCAGCGGGATGGAGCGCGAAAGCTGGTGGTCTGAACGGCCGGTGGTCCATGTCGTACGCAATGCCGATCCCGCAGCGGCCGGACCGGCTACCGATGGGGCGGGCGGTCCGAACCAGCCCGCTTTGCCGACCATGATCGCCGTGGCAACGCCCAAGCCCAAGGTCGCCCTGTTCGACGACTGGACCCCGCAGGACCGCAGCCCGCACGACGAGACGATCGAGGTCTACAGCAACTGCCGACAGGTCGAGGCATTCCTCAACGGTCGCTCGCTGGGCACGCTGCCGATCAATGCGGATGCCTCTCCCCGGCGTTGGGCGGTGCGCTATGCGCCGGGCGAAGTGCGTGCCACTTGCCGCGATCCCGGCAGTGAGGCCGTGTCCGACAGCCTGCGAACGGCGGGCAAGCCGACGCGCATCCAACTGGAGCCGGACGCGCCAACCGTCGGCTCCGCCTTCGACGACATGGTCTACGTTCGTGCGCGGGTGGTCGATGCAAAGGGCGTAACCGTGCCTTCTGCCAGCAATCGCCTGCATTTCAAGGTCACGGGCAGTGGGCAGTTGATCGCGACCGACAATGGATCCTCGGTCGATCACACCCCCTTCCCTTCACCCGACCGCGCGGCGCAGGATGGCATGGCGGTCGTCTTGGTCCGGGGCGCGGGTAAGGGCCATTTCACCGTCACCGCTACGGCCGAGGGGCTGAAGGCTGGCGCCGTCGATCTGGCCGCAACCCAATGACCGCCAACTTCACGCCGACGCGCCGCGACATCATGGCCGGTGCGGTCGTTCTGGCAGCCTCCGTTCGTCCTGCCTGGGCCGCAGCGCAAGACGATGGCTTCGAGGCAAGCGCCAGGACCATCGCCGACGGTATCCAGCCACCACGCATCCCGCGCCGCACCTTCCCGGTCGTTGCATTCGGAGCGATGGCGGATGGCCGCACGGATGACAGCATGGCGATCGCACGCGCCATTGCCGCCTGTGGCGAGGCCGGCGGCGGCCGGATCCTGCTTCCGATCGGCGTGACGCTCACCGGTCCGATCCGCCTGCGATCTCACATGGAACTGCATGTCCCGAAGGGCGCGCGGCTCAAATTCATCCCCGAACCCGCTCGATACCTGCTCCCGGTCCGTACCCGCTGGGAGGGCGTGGAACTGATGGGCTATCATCCTCTCATCTACGCCTTCGAGGAGGAAGACGTGGCCCTGACCGGCGGCGGCGTAATCGATGGATCGGCGGACGACCGGACATGGTGGCCATGGAAAGGCCCCTGGGCTGATCGCTACCGTGACACGCCGGAAAAGGAGCGGCAGGCCACCGACCGCGCCCGTCTGTTCGACATGGCCGAACGCGGCGTGCCGGTCGAGCAGCGCGTATTCGGGGAAGGCAGCCGCCTGCGCCCCTCCTTCTTCCAACCCTATCGGTGCCGCCGGGTGCTGATGGAAGGCCTCACGGTAGAGGCGGCCCCATTCTGGCAGGTCCATCCGGTAGATTGCACGGACGTGACCTTTCGCAGGGTGACGTGCTCAAGCCACGGTCCCAACAATGACGGGATCGATCCCGAATCCTGCAACGGCGTGCTGATCGAACACTGCGTGTTCGATACCGGGGACGATTGCATCGCCATCAAGGCAGGCCGCAATGCCGACGGTAGACGTCTGAACACGCCGTGCCAGAACATCGTCATCCGTCATTGCCTGATGAAGGACGGCCATGCGGGCGTTGCCATCGGCAGCGAACTGACCGGCGGCGTGCGCAATGTCTTCGTCCACGATTGCCGGATGGACAGCCCCAATCTTACGCGGGTGCTCATCATCAAGTCGAACAGCTATCGCGGCGGCTTGATCGAGAATATTCATCTGCGCCGCATCGATGCCGGGGCGGTGGACAAGGCCTTCATCCAGATCTGGATGCTCTACGAAGAAGGGAATGGCGGGGGCCACGTACCGCAAGTCGCTCATGTTTCGGTGCAGGATTGCACGGTCCGGTCTACCGAACGGGTGCTGATCGTACGCGGCCTGCCCGAGGCACCGGTACGCGACCTGCAACTGGCGAACATAACGGTCGGCCGCGAGACGATGCCATCCGTCGCCGTAGATGTCGATCTGACGCGATTGGCCAACGTCATCGTCGGCGGGCGGCGCTGGAGCCAGGATTATCTGCGCACCCTGCCCGGCGCGGATAGCATCCGCTGCGACAAATGGGCCGTCTGCCGATAAGTGCTGGCTCGAAGCCGGCGGCCCGGTGTTCGGTATCGAAAATCTTCAGACGAAGAAACTGCCTCTGGTGGGAACCGGCAGTATCCGGTGATCAGGCCTGGCTCTCGCCTGAATCAAAGCGCGAAACGAAGGGTGCCGAGTACCGTGCGCGGCGCGCCCGGATGGTTCAGCAGCGGTGATGTGCCATGCCCGGAAACGATGTAGTTCTTGTCGAACAGGTTGTAGACGTTGATCTGGAGCCGAGCCGAGCCGGGCCCACCTTCTTCCAAGCTATTGCGTCTGCGGTGAAGTAGTATTCCAGCACGGTGGTGTTTGCGGGGTCGTCCCAGCGATCGCCTACGTAATTGGCCCCGGCGCCGATGCCGAACTTCTCGCCGAAGCTCTTGGTGATGAAGGCGTTGGCGGCATTTTTCGGGGTTAGGGTGGCACCCTTGTCGACGAAAGCCGGATTGGGCGCCTTTCCCGTTGATCGCCAAGACCGCGCAAAATGCCGAGTATTCCAACCAACCGCTGTTGAACATTGGGAGATCGTAATGTTGAATCCAGCCGCTCCCAATATCTCGCGGTTAGGTCAATCCGATGATTCGACCTGCTCCCGCATTGCTCATGCTGGTCCTCGCCGCGTGCCAGGAACCGCCCCGGAAACCCTCGCCGCCGCCGGCGCATGCCGAGCCGATCGCCAGCGAGAGTGAGTTGCTGAAGCTGACCCTTACGCCGCGCGCCCGGCAACGGCTTGGCATCGTCATCCAGCCGGTGGGCGGCAGCTCGGCGCGGCAGGTGCGGCAGGTGACCGGCGAAATCGTGGTTCCGCCCACCGCAGCGGGCGGAGTGCCGACCAATTCGCTGACCAATTTGGCTCAAGTCGGATCGCAGCAGGCTATAGCTGATGGCGAGGTCGCGCGGACCGAAGCGCAAGCGCGGTTGGCCCGCATCGCCCTGACCCGCGCCGAAGCCTTGGTGCGTGAAGAAGCCGGCAGCGTTCGCGCTCGGGACGAAGCGGCGGCGGCTCTCGCTGCCGCGCAGGCGGCGCTCGGCGCGGCGCGACAGCAGCAGCGGCTGCTTGGCCCTGCGGTCGCCGCACTGGGCGACCAGTCGGTGCTCTGGGTACGGGCTTCGGTCTTCGCCAGCGACGTGGGCGCCGTCGTGCGCGGAGCGGAGGCCATGGTGCGCCCGCTCGGTAGCCAAGGGCGAGGAAAGGAGCAGGCGCGCGGTGCCCGGCCGGTCCAGGCACCGCCCTCTGCAGACAGCGCCGCGGGAACCGTGGACCTCTATTACGCCCTCGGCAATCGCGACCGTCAGTTCCGTGTCGGCCAGCGCGTTGCCGTGGAACTGCCGCTGGCGGGCCGGACTGCGAGCCTTTCGGTTCCTTCCTCCGCCATCGTTCGCGACATCTACGGCGGCGAATGGGTTTACCGGATGACTAGCAAGGACGCATTCGTGCGCCAACGCATCGAGGTCGTTTCTGAAAGCGGCGGACAGGCGCTACTCGCGCGCGGGCTGGAGCCGGGTGCGCAAGTGGTGACGGTGGGTGCGGCCGAACTCTTCGGCACCGAGTTCGGGGCGGCGCACTGATGCTGGCAGGACTGGTCCGCTTCGCGCTCACCCAGCGCGTCCTCGTGCTCGCCATGGCGGCGCTTCTGGTAGCGCTCGGCATCCGCGCGGGGCGCGATGTCCCGCTCGATGTATTCCCCGAATTCGCCCCGCCCATGGTCGAGATCCAGACCGAGGCGCCGGGCCTTTCCACCGAAGAAGTGGAAAGCCTCGTTACCGTTCCCATCGAGACTGCCGTCAATGGCGTGCCCGACCTTGCGACACTGCGTTCCAAGTCGGTGCTCGGCCTGTCGTCGGTGCAAATCCTGTTCGAGCGGGGCACCGATGTGATGCGCGCCCGGCAGATGGTGGGCGAACGCATTGCGCAAGTCCAGCCGCGTCTGCCGCTCGCCGCGCGCCAGCCGGTGCTGATGCCGCCGCTCTCCTCTACAAGCCGTGCCATGAAGATCGGGCTTACCTCGGGGAAGCTGGATCAGATGAGGCTGTCCGAACTGGTGCGCTGGACCATTCGGCCCCGGCTGATGGCGGTGCCCGGCGTGGCCAACGTCGCGGTATGGGGCCAGCGTGACCGCCAGCTTCAGGTTCTCGTAGATCCCGATCGCCTGCGCGCAGCGGGGGTGACCCTGGCCGAAGTGCGGGCTGCGGCTGGAGACGCGGTGCTGGTGGGCGGCGGCGGCTTCCTCGACACACCGAACCAGCGCATCGCCGTGCAGCAGGCGGGCATGGTGCAGGACGCTGCCGGGCTCGGCCAGGCCATCGTGCGCCAGTCGAGCAGCGCGCCCATTCGCCTTTCGGACGTCGCCCGCGTGATCGACGGCCACGCTGCGCCGATCGGCAATGCCATCATCGATGACGTGCCGGGCATCATGCTGATCGTCGAGAAGCAGCGGACCGCCAACACCCTGGAACTGACCCGGGCCGTCGAAGCGGCACTGGGCGAGCTGAAGCCCGGGCTCAAGGACGTGAAGGTCGACACCACGATCTTCCGCCCGGCCACGTTCATCGAACGCTCGATCGACAACCTGACGCGCGCCCTGCTGATCGGCTGCGTCCTGGTGGCGGCCGTGCTGTTTCTTTTCACCCGCGACTGGCGGCAAGCCGTCATCAGCCTCACCGCGATCCCGCTCTCGCTGCTGGGCGCGGGCCTGGTCCTGTTGTGGAGCGGGGCGACGATCAATGTGATGGTGATCGCCGGTCTCGTCATCGCGCTGGGCGAAGTGGTGGACGATGCCATCATCGACGTCGAGAACATCGCCCGGCGCCTGCGGCTGGAGCGTGAGGCCGCAAACCCGCGCTCCGCCTTTTCGGTCGTGCTGGCCGCCTCGCTGGAGGTCCGCTCTGCAGTGGTCTTCGCCTCTCTGATCGTCATGCTGGTGTTCCTGCCAATCTTTTTCCTCGGCGGCGTGGCGGGCACGTTCTTCCAGCCACTCGCCATCGCCTACGTGCTCGCCATTGCCACCTCGCTGCTGGTGGCGCTCACCGTAACCCCGGCGCTTTGCCTGCTGCTTCTCCCCGGCGCACCGCTGACCGAGGAACGCGACACCCGCGTGGTGCGCTGGCTCAAGCGGGGCTACGCGGGCGCGCTGCCCCGCTTCGTCATGCGGCCCCGGGCGGCGGTCGGCGTGGTGGCAGGCGGGCTGCTGCTGTCCGCCGGGGGCTATGCGACGTTCAAGGACCAGTTCCTGCCCGATTTCCGCGAAACCGACTTCCTGATGCACTTCGTCGAGAAGCCGGGGACATCGATCGAGGCCATGGACCGCATCACCATCCGCGCCTCGAAGGAGCTACGCGCGATCCCCGGCGTGCGCAATTTCGGCGCCCACATCGGCCGCGCCGAGCAGGCGGACGAGGTCGTCGGCCCCAACTTCACCGAGCTATGGATCAGCCTTGACGAAAAGGCCGACTACGATGCTTCGGTCGCGCGCATCAAGGCGGTGGTGGATGGCTATCCCGGCCTGTTCCGCGACGTGCTCACCTATTTGCGCGAACGCATCAAGGAAGTGCTGACCGGCGCGGGCGCCACTATGGTCGTGCGCATCTACGGCCCCGAACAGGACGAGTTGCGCGCGGCGGGAGCACGCGTGCGCGATGCGGTTTCCGGGATTCCGGGTGTGAGCGACCTCAAGCTGGAAAGCCAGGTTCTCGTCGCCCAGCTTCGTATTCGCCCGCGTCCCGAGTATCTTGCGCGTCTGGGCCTCACCGCCGGCGACGTGCGCCGTCAGACCCAGACGCTCGTGGCCCAGCAAAAGGTGGGCGAGATCTACCGCGAGCAGAAGGCGTTCGACGTGGCGCTTTGGGGTGAACCGGCGGTGCGCGGCAGCATCCACGCCTTGCGCGACCTGATGATCCAATCTTCCACCGGCGCGCCCGTGCGCCTTGCCGACATAGCCGACGTGGAAATCGTGCCCGCTCCCAACGAGGTAAAGCGCGAGAACGGCCAGCGCCGGCTCGACGTGACGCTCAATGTGTCCGGCGCCGATCTGGGCACCGTGGCGCGCGGCGTCGAGGCGGCCGTGGGCAGAGTGCCTTTCGCCACCGGCTATCACCCCGAAGTGCTGGGCGAATATGCTGCGCTCAGGGAATCGCGCCAGCGGCTGTGGACCACCGGGGCGCTATGTCTCGTGGGCGTGCTCCTGCTGGTGTGGATCGAGTTCCGCTCGCGCCGGATCACCACCCTGGTTGGGGTGAGCCTGCCCTTCGCGCTTGTCGGCGGTGTCGTTGCGGTGGCGCTGACCGGCGGGGTTCTGTCGCTGGGTTCGCTTGTCGGTTTCGTTACGGTGATCGGCATCGCCGCGCGCAACGGGATCATGCTGCTGTCGCACTACCGCCATCTGGAGCGGGGGGAAGGCATGGACTTCGGCCGCGACCTCGTGTTGCGCGGGGCGGAGGAGCGGCTGGTGCCGATCCTGATGACGGCGGCCTGCGCCGGGCTGGCACTGGTGCCGCTGATCGTGGCCGGCAATGCCCCGGGGCACGAGATCGAGCATCCCATGGCGATCGTCATCCTCGGCGGTCTGATTTCCTCGACTATGCTCAATCTGTTCCTGATGCCCGCACTCTACGCGCGCTACGGGGAGGAGAAACGCACGCCGCCGCCCGCCGAACCCACGGAGGTCTTGGCATGACCCCGCACCTTTCGCGCTGGAGCGCACCCTTGATCGCACTCACCGTCTCCGCCTGCATGAGCGTACCTCCGCCGCCTGAGACGGTGGTGCCGCCCGCCGCTGCGGGGCCGTTCGCCGCGCTGCCGGTCGCCTCGATCGAGGCGGTGCCGGACGACTGGTGGCGGCTCTACGACGATCCCCAACTCGACGCGCTGGTGGAGGCGAGCCTTGCCGCCAATGCGGACTTGCGCGTAGCCTACGCCAACCTCGATGGAGCCCGCGCCGCACTGAAGCAGGCACAGGCCGCGCGACTTCCGACGACCGCTCTTGAAAGCGCGTTGACGGTCGATGACCCCAGCAACCAGCCAAGCGCCGCCTCGGTCTCGGCCAGCGACTGGGACATCGCGGCGACCGCCAGTTGGGACATCGACTTGTTCGGCCGCCTGCGCTCCGGGGCATTGGCTGCCCGCGCCGATGCCGAGGCACAGCAGGCGGCGCTCGATGGCGTACGCCTCGCCGTCGTGGCAGACACCGTCCAGGCCTATGTCGAGTTCTGCGCCGCCACGCGCGCCATAGCCGAGGCCCGGGCCGTCTCCGCCGCGCAGGAACGGTCGGTCGCGCTGGTGCGCGAACAGTTCTCTGCCGGCGACGTCTCGCCGATGGAGGTGTCGCAAGTCGCCGCCCTTGCTGCCTCCACCCGCGCCGGGATCGCGCCGTTCGAAGCGGGGCGCTCGAATGCGCTTTATCGCATCGCCGCCCTACAGGGCCGCGCGCCTGCCGAGGCACGCACTTTATCGCTGACCTGCAATGCTGCCCCGCGCCTCAAGACTGCGGCGCCTGTGGGTGACGGCACCGCGCTGCTGGTGCGCCGCCCTGACCTGCGCGAGGCAGAGCGCAAGCTTGCCGCCGCGGCGGCCCGCATCGGCGTGGCGAGGGCAGATTTTTATCCGAAGGTCAATCTGGGCGGTGCTTTGGGCCTGCTTGGAGGTGGGTTCGACGCGGTCGCCTCGCCCTTGATCAGCTGGGCCTTTCCCAACATGGCTCCGGCCCGCGCGAAGATGGCGCAAGCGCGCGCTTCCGAGCGGGCGGCCGTGGCGGGCTGGGAGGTGGCGATGTTGAAAGCCCTTCGCGAGGTCGAAACCGCACTGGCCGCTTATGATGCCGAAGTCCGGCGCAACCGCGACCTGGGCGAGGCTGTGCTTCAAGCCCAGGCTTACGCCCGCCGTGCCACGGCGCGCGTGCGCTACGGCGATGCGGCGGGCCTGCTCCAGGTCGACGCAGAACGCACCGTTGCCTCCGCACGCCTCGCCAAGGTCCAGAGCGATCTGGCGGTGGGGCAAGCGGAAGTCGCGCTGTTCCGCGCGCTCGGAGGTGGCTGGCGCAACGGACCGCAGGCGCGCTAGGCTGCGCCATGCGAATCCTGATCGTCGAGGATGACGAAGAGACACGGCGCTTCATCGCCAAGGGCCTCGAAGAGGCAGGACATACCGTGGCTTCCGCACGCGACGGCACCGATGGCCTGTTTCACGCGACTGACGGCGCTTTCGATGTGATCGTCGTCGATCGCATGCTGCCGGGGCTGGACGGACTTTCGCTGCTCAAGGCGCTGCGCGCCACCGGAAACGGCACGCCGGTGCTGATGTTGACGGCGCTCGGCGGGATCGCGGACCGCGTGGGCGGGCTCGAAGCCGGGGCCGACGATTACTTGGTGAAGCCCTTCGCTTTTTCCGAGCTGAGCGCGCGCATCAATGCCCTCGCCCGCCGCCCGCAAGTGCGCGTCGATGCAAACCGGTTGACGGTGGGAGACATCGTTCTCGACCTGGACCGCCGCACGGTGGCGCGCGGCGGGCGCCGCGTGACCCTTCAGCCCCGCGAGTTCACGCTGCTGGCCGAACTTATGCGCAACCCGCGCCGCGTGATGACGCGAACTATGCTGCTGGAACGGGTGTGGGATTTCGACTTCGACCCCAGGACCAACATAGTCGAGACGCATATGAGCCGCCTGCGTTCCAAGCTCAACGCCGGTTTCGACCGCGATGCGATAGAGACCGTGCGCGGCGCGGGCTACATGATGCGGGAATCCTGATGCTGCGTAAAATGGGGCGAAGCACGACCGGACTGGTGGCTATCGTCGGCATCGTCTTCGCGGCGGCCATCCTGGCCATCGGTGCCCTCTCCTACCGCGTCACGCATGAGGCGCTGGAGCAGCAACTCAATCACCGCATAGCAGCCGAAACGGCAGGATTGCTTGCCGAGGCTCAGCGGCGTGGAGTGCCTGCCATCGCAGCCGCCATCACGCGCCGCGAGGCTGCGCGATCAACGGCAAGCCTGGACTATCTGCTTGTCGACGATGCCGGCAGGCACATGGCGGGAAGCCTCCGCGCCAAGGTTCCCGCCAAGGCGGGCTTCGAGGAATTCCTTCACTACCGCAAGCCGGGGCAGGACGAACCCGCAATCGCACAGGCGCTCACGACAAAAGTCGCGGGCGGCACGCTGGTCGTCGCGGCCGACCGCGCCAGCCTTGACGAGATCGACCGGACGCTGGCGATCCTCTTCGCCGGAGCGTTGGCGGCGATGCTGGCGGTCGGCACACTGGCGGCCGGGATCATCGGCGGGCTGACGCAGCGCCGCCTCAACAGCATCGATGCGACCGCCCAGGCCATCATCAGCGGCGATCTGGCCCGCCGGGTTCCGCGCGATGGATCGGGGAGTGAGTTCGACCGGCTGGCCGGCACGCTCAACACCATGCTCAACCGTATCGAGGCGCTGATGGACAATCTGCGTCAGGTGTCGAGCGACGTCGCTCATGACCTGCGCACGCCGCTGACACGGCTCTGCGGCAGCCTCGACCTGGCCGCAGGAGAGCACCACGAAAGCCAACGTGCGGCGCATCTCGAAATTGCGCGCAGGCAGGCGGCCGAACTCCTGGAGATATTCGCTGCCCTGCTGCGCATAGCCGAGATCGAGGGCATGAACGAGCGACTGCCGCGTCAGCGCTTGGACCTGACGGCTCTGCTCGAAAAGATGGCCGAGAGCTACGCGCCCGATTTCGAGGACAGCGGGCGCATTCTGAATTGTTCCATCGCGCCGGACCTGTGGGTTGAGGGTGACCACCGGCTTCTCAGTCAGGTCATGGCCAACTTGCTCGACAACGGCCTCAGCCACACACCGCCCGGGACGACTTTGGCGCTTCGTGCCGGGCCGTCGTCCGGTGGCATCGCCATCGTGGTGGGTGACGATGGACCGGGGGTGCCCCCCATGGATCGAGACCGCCTTTTCAATCGCTTCGCGCGCGCAGAGCAGGCGCGTTCGACGGCCGGACACGGCCTTGGCCTCAGCATGGTCAAAGCGATCGCAGAGGCGCACGGCGGGAACGTTTCGATCCTCGACGAACCCGGTTTCGTAGTGGAGCTGCACCTGCCGCGTGATGCCTGATCTCATGTATGGCCGAGATGAAGTACAGTGGCCCGCCTTCGGATGAAAGCGGGCCACTGCCGCGACGATGATCGCCGCGACGAAGGCGGATTTCTCAGTATTTCGCGTTGAGCGTCAGAATGGCCGTGCGACCTGCGGCCTGACTGGCGTAATGCGCGGTATAGGCCTTGTCGTAGTACAGCTTGTTGAAGACATTCTGCACGTTGACCTGAACCTGGTTCATCTCGTTGAGCTTGAACGATGCATTCGCGTCGAAACGCCAGTAGCCGGGAACCATGCGCGCCAGTGTGGGCGGCAGCACGATCTGCCCATTGGTGATCTTGCGCGCGCCTACTTCCTGGATGCCGCCGTAAACCTTGCTCGTATACATCGCACCGCCGCCGACGGTGAACTGCGAGGTCACGTTATAGTTCGTGAACGCGGTGAAGCTGTGCTTCGGCGTGTTCGGGAACGGTGTGCCGGTGCTTACGGCCGGGGCGAAGACCGTGGCCGGCAGGCCCGTCGCCGTATCGATACCCGTGGTCGTGGTGACACCGCCATCAACGATCTTTGCGTCCATGTAGGTGTATCCGCCGAAGACATTCCATTCGGGCGTTATGTTGCCGTTGAAACCGAATTCGACCCCGCGGATGCGGCGGTCCCCGGCAAAGACGACCGTATTGTTCTCACCCGTCGTGCGGGCATTTTTAGTCCGCGTCTGGAAGGCTGCGAGCGTCAATGCCAGAGTGTCGCCGAACAGATTCCACTTGGTGCCGACTTCGTAGGACTTGGTCTTTTCCACCTTGAGCGCATTCGTCAGATCCTGCGCGGTCGTGTTGAGCGCATTGCCTTCGCTGCCCTGCGCCAGGAACGAGCCGGGAGGCGTCGCAGAACTGGACGTGGAAATGTAAATGCTGCTGCCCGCCGTAGGTTTGAAGACCAGACCGGCCTGGTAGTTCCACAAGTCGTCAGTGCGGCTCACCCACGTACGGTTCGCCGTGGATGTCGCGGTCAGGCCGGGGCTCACTTCGGTCTTGTAGTGGTCATAGCGGCCGCCGAGGTTAAGCAGCAGGTTGTCCGTGATCGTGATCGTGTCGAACAGGGAGGCACCCCAGCTGTCAACGCGCGAAAGCGTCCAGGTCTTGGGCAGGCTCCGCTCGATCGTAGCGAGCGCCGATGACGTGTCGCTGGCGTAGCTTACCCAGGGATCGCTCGGATTCGGGTTGTCGACCGAGGTGCAGTTGTAGCGCGCCAGCATGCTGGCATTGCAGCGCGGGCTCTGCGTCGATCCGGTGGCGATTGCGGCGCCGGTCGCGGCGTTGGAGACGTAAGAGCCGTTTGCGGCCTTCTCGCGCGCCCATTCGAAGCTGGCGGCGAAACTGTTCTTCAGGCCGAAGGGCGTGACTTCGCCGAACAGGTCGGTCTGGTTGATCAGGCCTTCGGCGTAGCTGTAGCGGGTGTTGGCGCGGCGCCATACCTGGCCTCCCGGCTCGGTGATCCTGCCCGTCGCGGCATTGCGAACGCCGTAGACGTTGCCCTGCTGGTCGTCCGGCTGGGTCCAGACATAGCTCTGGTCGCTGCGGCCATAGCGCGATGTGTTGCGCAAGGTCAGCCCGTTGTCGAATTCGTGCTGGGCGCGGACAGTGAAGTTGTCGACATTGGTCTTGCGGAAATCGCGGTCCTTGAGGCCGTAGAAAGCGCCGCGCGGACGGTCGACATCGACGCCGCTGATCGTCGTGTAGCGGTCGGCCGGGCCGGTTTCCGCTATGCCCGCCGGGACGTTGGCGGAAGTATAGAGATAAGGAATTCCCGAATCCGGCAGTTCGTCGGTTTCGAGGTGATAGTAGCTGACGGTCAGGCTGGTCGGACCGTTCAGGCCGAGCTTGATCGAGGGCGCCACGCCCCAGCGCTTGGACCAGATAGCATCGCGTCCGGCAACGTCCTGGTCGTGCCACATTGCGGCGACACGGAGGCCGACGAAATCGTTGAGCGGCTGGTTCACATCGAGCGTGGCGCGCTTGTAGTCGTCGGTGCCAAGGCTACCGCTGGCGGCGATGAAGCGGTCGGCGGTCGGGTGCTTAGAGACGAGGTTAAGACTGCCGCCGGCGCTGCCCCGGCCGCCCATCGAGCTGTCCGAGCCCTTGACGACTTCGATCTGCTCCACCGCGAAGACTTCCCGGCTCTGGGCGCCTACGTCGCGCACGCCGTCGAGGTAAGTGCTGGCCTGGCTGTCGAAGCCGCGAATGATCGGCCGATCGCCGAGCGGGTTGCCGCCCTCGCCCGCGCCGAACGTGATGCCGGGAATAGTCCGCAGTGCTTCGGTCAGGGAGGCCGAGCCGGTGTCTTTGATCACTTGCGCCGGAATGACGGTGATCGAGCGCGGCGTATCAACGAGCGGCGCGGTGTATTTCGGCGAGTCGACCTTGTCGGCCTTGTAGCTTTCCTCATCGATCGCGGTGTCGGTCACGGTGACACCACCCAGTCGCGGCGAAGCAGGCTGGCCGTTCTCCTGAGCGGCTGCCGGCGTTGCCGCAAGGCCAAGGCAGCTCATCGCCAGATAGGCGGGCGCGACGGTGGTGGACTTGGAACGTAAGCGTGAAAGAGACACGAAACCCCCTGATGTTGCTATTGCATGTCAACTGAGGGCGCTAATGAGAATGATTTGCGATTCTGGCAAGGCAGAATTTCATTCTTTGTAACAATAGCGAACTAAACAATAAAATACGGTGGCGCGATTAGAACGACAAATACGTCGAATGGCAGATGTCATCGACGCAAAATTTTATTTAATATTATACCTTCAGCGATTAATTCGCAGAACTTATATCGACGTCAGCCCTTGTTCTCGTCTCTTTCTAGCCTTTGCGGAAATCGGTAAATCCCGTGGCTGGTTCGTTCGACCCAGCCGTCCTTGTGAAGCTTGCTAAGGTGTTGGTGCGTGATGCCGACCGCCACGAACTGGGCCGCGGACGCGGTGGAATGGCGTCTGACGATGTCTAGGGCTTTTGCACGAAACGAACCCGGCGGCGGTTCCGACTTGCCGTCCCACAGGTTGCCCCGCCGGCGGAAGGGTTTGTCGTGGGCGCGAGAGCCAGAGCCAGGGCCAGAGTGCGACTTGCCGATATATTCGATACGCAGCGCGGGATTTTGCGAGGTATCGCGCTCCAGCAACATGGCCCGCGCAGGAAGGCGGCGGTCTTCGCTTGCCAACGCGACGGCGCAGGCATTCATTGCCTGCTGCAAGGCATTGGCAAGGTGCCAGTCGCGCGACAGCGAAGGCCGTTGCAACGCCGCGATGCGGTGAATGATCGTGTTCTCGTCACGACTGATAAGTGGCGCGCCAGATGGAAACACCTCGATGTCCGCAGCTCTCGCTTCGCGCGCCAGCCATTCGAAGCTGTCGAGAACGTGAACTGGGATATCCGCCAGGATACGGGCCTGCGTCGGAGCGGCTGCTTTCCGAGGACGGGACAGGCAGCGCAATATCGTTACGAGACGGCGCTCGCGAAATGCCAGCGATCCCAGAGAAACCAGCGCAGTGGCGGTGGCCTGGTCGATGGCCTCGGATACTGGAGCATCATCCAACGCCTGGGCATCGTCGGACTTCCTGGACAAGAGCCGCGGCCGAACATTGTAACGAAGCATTCGCATCGAAAGTGTCTATCGCAGGGCGTCCAGACCGAACGTGAACTGAACCGTTCATGTTCGGTTTAAGGTGCGTGCCAGACCGCAAGGCATCGACGCCGAACCCTTTGACAAGTGCGCCTGCGCGTCGCAATCGACCTGGGTCTGTTACGGAAACCCTCCTCATGTCGATCCCTTCCCGATGGCTATCGGTGCCCTCTTCGCTGGCCAGGTTGTCCATCCGGTCCAGGCTGCTTCTGATCGGAACGGTCCTGACCATTGCCGCCCTCATCGCGGCCAGCCTCTCGGTCGAGACGGTGCTCGACACATATGTCCGGCGCAGCCTCAACCAGAGCCTGGACGGCCAGATCGGGCTGCTATCCCGCAGCGTGCGGCCGGACGGTTCGGTAGACCGGGACATGCTGGTGGCGATCGGGCCGTTCACGCAATATCGGCGCGGGTGGGCATGGCGGATCGAAACCCCGCGCGAGGCTGTCAGTTCCACGGAACAGATCGGCGCGCTGGACTTCCGGGAAGACGGGCCGCGCGGGCGGGAGGGGCATTTCCGCGCACCGCCGGAACTGCTGCGCACCGGGCGCTCCGGCGATCTCTACGTTCGCATGCTGGAGAAGCAGACCCCCGGCGGCGCCGTCAGGATCGTCGCGACGGCGCCCCATGCCGTCTATGAGCGGCTGCGCCTGGCGGCCGTGCGCCCGGTCCTGCTTATTCTCGGCGGTCTGAGCGTGATCCTGCTGGCGACATCGATTTTCCAGTTGCAGGTCGGCCTGCTGCCGCTCGGCCGCCTGAAGCGCTCCTTCGAGCAAGTGCGCAGCGGCCGGATTGCGCGCCTCCCGGCAGATCAGCCCGCCGAATTGCGGCCGCTGGTGCAGGAGGCGAACAACCTGCTGGACGAGAACGAGGCCTCGCTGGCCAGGGCGCGCTCACACGTCGCGAACCTGGCGCACAGCCTGAAGACGCCACTGGCCACGCTCAGCATCAAGCTGAGGGATCCCGCGCGCGATCCGGACGGCGAGCTTCTGGAACTGGTCGGCCAGATCGACCGCGCCATACGGCACCATCTCGGCCGTGCCCGCGCGGCCTCTCCCGGTGCGCCGGGACGGCCATCGCTGTTGCTTGCTCCTGCCGTGGCCGACCTCGTAGATGCCCTCCAGCGGATCTATGTGGATCGCGGCATCGCCTTCGAGCCGGTCGTTCCCCAGGATATGCTGGTGAAATGCGATCCCCAGGATCTGAGCGAAATGCTGGGCAACCTGCTGGACAACGCCGCGAAATGGGGGCGAACGACCGTGCGCATCGCCGCAGCCGAGCAGGAAAGGACGATCGCCATCGCCGTGGAAGACGATGGCCCGGGACTGAGCGGCCCTGCGTTGGAGCAGGCGCTGCTTCCCGGTCAACGGCTGGACGAGCGGGGCGACGGTCACGGCTTCGGCCTGTCCATCACCCGCGAACTCGCGGAACTCCACGGTGGGGCGCTGGGGCTGACGCGATCGACGCTCGGCGGGCTCTGCGCGGTGCTCACGCTACCGCGCTGATCAGCAATCAGTCCGGCCTGAGGCGATAGCCGCGGCCGCGCACCGTCTCGATCATGTCCGCGCCGATCTTGCGCCGCAGCCGGCCGATGATGACATCCAGCGAATTGGAATCGGAGTCCACGTCGTATTCGTAGGCCCGCTCCAGCAGTTCGCGGCGGTCCACCACCACGCCCTTGCGCAACACGAGCGCAGAGAGGACGCGCCATTCGAAGGCCGTGACGCGCAGCGCTATGCCGTCCAGTTCGAAGTGGCCCAGCTGAGCGTCGTAGGCGAGCCGCCCGCAGACCAGCCGCGTTGCCGCATGGCCGTTGGCGCGGCGGATCAGCGCGCGCAGGCGCATCGTCAGTTCCTGCGGCAGGAACGGCTTGGTCATGTAGTCGTCCGCGCCGGCACGGAAACCCGCCACTTTGTCGGCCCAGGAATCCCGCGCGGTCAGGATCAGGACGGGGAGAGTCAGGCCCTTGTCGCGGCAGCTCTGCAGCAGGGAAATGCCATCCATCCGGGCCAGTCCCAGATCGAGAACGAGCGCATCGTACCCTTCCGTGGTGGCCAGGTGCAGCCCTTCCTCGCCATTGACCGCAAGGTCGACGGCAAAGTTCTCGCTCCGCAGCGTGCGGGCCACTTCCGCCGCGAGGGCGTGATCGTCTTCCACGACAAGAATACGCATCGTCTGTTCGCTTCAATACCCTTTGCCGCGCCCTTTGGAGGACGAAGTTCACCGTGGATCTGCGGATCAGAACCGTGTCGAGATGCTCATCTTTACGCTGGCAGGCAAGCCCTGTGCCAGCAGGCTCGACCCGGTCGAGGCCCAATAGCGCTTGCCGGTGACGTTTTCGCCGTAAAGACGCAGGGTCGCGGCGCTGCCGGCAAGGTCGAAGCTGTAGCTCGCGCCGAGGTCGAAGGTTTCATAGCCCGGCACGAAGGCTTGGTTGAGCGCGTTCACCGCGCGGCGGCCGACATGGAACATGCCCGCCGAAACACGCAGGCCCTCGATCGCCGCTACCCGATATTCGGCGAAGATCGAGCCGGAGAATTTCGAGACGTTTTCGATCATCTTGCCGACGACGGCGGCATTGCCGGATTTCTGCGCGGCATCAAGCGTAAGCGCGCTTGCCGAGAGCGACAACCGCGGTAGCACTTCGCCCACGATGCTGAATTCCGCGCCTTCGTAGACGGCTTCGGCATCCTGCACGAACAGGTTGGCGCTGTTCAGGTAGGCCGAAGGGCGTTTGATGTGGAAATAGGCTGCCGTCATCAACACGCCCCGGATCGGCTCGATCTTGATGCCGACCTCTTTCTGCTTGCTGACGGCGGCGGGCAGGATTTCACCCGCGTTGCTCGCGATCTGCTGCGCGATCGGGCCGGGCTCCAGGCCCTCGATATAGTTCGCGTAGACGTTCGCCCAGGACACGGGCTTCACCATCAGGCCGTAGGACCAGGTGCCCGGCTTGATCTTGTAGTTAGAGGTGCGGCTGACGTCGCTGTAGTCGGTCTTGCGGTAGCCGACGGTCGCCTGGAGCCAATCGCCCAGCGATGCGCGGTCGAGGATGTAGATGCCCAGGTCTTCCGCGCGCGAAGGGTTGGCAATGATGCGCGGCGGGGCGGGCTGCTGGGGGATAGCCACCGGGTCGTAGAGGTTCTGCGCGAAGCTGTAGCGCACCGCGGTCGGCACGTTGCTATCGCGCGTATAGTAGGAAATGCCGATCAGGATATTGTGCCTGATGGGGCCGGTCTCGAACGAACCCGAGATGTCACCGCGATAGATGACGTTCTTGTAGTCGTTGCCGCGGGTCATCGCCACGGTGACGCGGCCGTCGCCGGTATCGAGATTGTAGCCGCCGAACGAGGAATAGGCACGGCTGCGCGTCAGGTAGGACTGGCCCGCGGCCAGGGAAACGCGCCAGTTCGGCGTGAAGTCGTAGTTCAGACGGGCCAGCAGGTTGGTTGCCCATCCCCGGCCCTGCATCCAGGAGGCTCCCAGGTTCTTGGACGCGGGCTGCAGGGGAGGAAGGGCGATCGTGCCGTTCACGGCGGCAGGCAGGCTGAACTCGGTGGGCTCGGTCACGGTCTTGAAGTTGTATTCGGCGTCGAGAAGCACCTCCAGCCCATCGAGCGGGCGCCAGTCGAACGCGCCTGAAAGAAAGCGCCGCGAACCGGAGCTGCGCTTGATCCCGGTCTCCACCGTCGAGGCGCCGCCATTGACGCGCAGACCGGCGGTGCCGAAATTCCGCGCGACATCGAAATTGGCGCCCAGCGATCCGTTGCTGTCGCCCTGGAAGTCGATGCGGTTGACGGGCGCGGCCTGGGGGCGCTCGGTCACCAGGTTGACGATGCCGGACGGCGTGGCAAAGCCGTAGTAGAGCCCGGCCGCACCCTTGAGCACTTCGATGCGATCCTTGCTCTCGATCGGCTGCTCGACGAGATTGACGATCGGCAGGACACCGTTCCAGCGCACATTCGTAAAGTTGCTCAGCGTGATGCCGCGGATGGCGAGATTGCTGTAGATCGCGCTGTTGATCTGGGCCTGGGTGACGCCCGGGGTGTTGCGAACCGCGTCGATCACCGAGCGGGCCTGCTGCGCCTCCAGCAGATCCTTCGTCAGGACGGCAACGGTAAGCGGCGTATCGCGCAGGCGAGCGTCCCGGAACGTCCCGGCCTGCACGAAGTCGGCGCTGAAGCTGTCACGCCGGTCCGCAGTAACGACGATGTCCTCGGCACGCGTCGCCTCGGGTTGTTCGGCTGTTTGAGCGCGAGCGACTCCCGGCAGAACGCTGACCACCGCAACACCACAAAGTGCCGCGCTCCGCAATTTTCCATGTCCCCGCATGTCGCACCCTCGCTGAATTTTGCAAGCGTGTTGCGTAAATGCGAAGCATTTGCAACTGGCGCCGGCGGGATTTTTCAGCTTTTCGACCGAAGCCGCTTTCGACGGGTTCTCCCGTGAAGGAACCAGGGACGGTCAACTCGCCAGCAGATTCCTACCTTCATGTCGGGCTTCCGCCCGCTAGCTACCGCCCCCCCGATGTCCACCGAAACGACTTGAGTTGGTCGCGACCGGCCAATGCCACCCTACCCTCGACTTGACCTGGGACATTCGCGATTGTCAGCTTCAGAGAACCAGCTTGAGGATAATCGACGTTCGCGGCGTCAGGACAGCGCTGCAAGCATTGCGACGATCTGGTCTGTCACGGCCAAAGCTGCAGGCGATTGCGTCCGGCCTTTGCGTACGATCAGCCAGATGTCGGTATCGATCGGGGCAAGGTCGGTGATGGAAAGCGGCGTCAGCAGGTTGTTCGCAAACTCATGCGCTACGAACGCTGCGCAAGTCAGCCATATGCAGTCGGTGCGAAGTACAGTGTCACGCAAGATGTGATAGTTATCGCAAACCAAAGCGCCACCTCTTCCGAACCGTCCAGTAAGTTCTACCGCGCTCGCAGAAGGGTAGTCCGCGAGATCGGCGGCCGTCAGGTTACGCCGACCTGCAAGCGGGTGGCCTGCGCGCACCGCCATGACGAGCGGAAGCGTTGCGAGATGGCGCGCCTCCGTCCCCGGCACATTGGTGATCTGCCAGTTGTTGCCGACGATCATCTCTATGCGATCGTTCAGGAGTTCGGGCATGAGGTGTTCCGGGGGACGGACGAGCGCGGTCATCTGCAAGCCCGGCCGGTTCCGCAGAAGCGCTTCTCCGAGTTCCGGCAACAACAGGCTTGCCAGCAGCGGCCCCATTCCGAAGCCGACCCGGCCGCCTTCGCCGCTGCCATAGAGCCTCAGACTGCGCTCCAGATCGGCAGAGGCCGCCAGCAGCGCGTTCGCGTGCTCGATCACCAGCGTACCGGCAGGAGTCGCGCGAACACCGCCGCGCCCGCGATCGAACAGCACTAGCCCGTACTGCTGCTCGAAGGCGGCAACGCTGCGGCTCAGCGCAGGCTGGGTGATCCGCTCTTCTTGCGCCGCGCGCGAAAAGCTCCCGGTTCGCGCGACGGCAAGGATATGGCGCAGCTTCGTGAGATCCATTGCATTACCCCTATGCATTCAAATGCGTCCTAATATGCATTGGACTACATCGCGCCACAATCCTAACCTGGCATGAAACCACGGGAGATGCTGGATGAGGTTATGGCGGTGCAAGGCAATCCTGATGGTAGCAAGCGCGCTCTGCGCAATTCAGGCGAGCGCTCAGGATCGCCGTGTCCTGCCCATGCCCACGGCTGCGTTCGACGGCACTATGGCCGAGAACGTGCTGGACGCGAGGCCCGCGAAGGCCCGCGTGGTGCAGGCACCGCAAGGCGCGCCGAACGTTTTCGTCATGATGAGTGACGATGTCGGCTTCGCAATGTCGAGTGCCTTCGGTGGGCCGGTGCCCACGCCTAATTTCGACCGGCTGTCCGCGCAGGGGCAGCGCTACAACCGCTTTCACACGACCGGCATCTGCTCGCCCAGCCGCGCCGCGCTGCTCACCGGGCGCAATCACCACGCTGCCGGTGTTGGTTGGCTGAGCGACGTGCCATCGCCTTATCCCGGCTACGGCGGGCGCATCCTGCCGGAGACGGCAACGATTGCCCAGACTCTTCGCCTCAACGGCTACAGCACGGCGATGTTCGGCAAGCACCACAACACCCCCTCGAATGAGCGCAGCGAAGCGGGGCCGTTCGACGCGTGGCCGACCGGGCTTGGGTTCGATTACTTCTACGGCTTCGTCGCTGGCGACATCGATCAGTATACGCCGACGCTGTTCCGGGGCGTTCAGCGCGTCGATCCGCCTGAGGCCGGCGGCACCCGGCTACTTGATGCCCGCCTTGCGGACGATGTCATCCGCTGGGTCCACAACCAGAAGGCGGGCGCGCCTGGAAAGCCGTTCTTTGCCTATCTCGCGCCGGGATCGACGCACGCGCCGCATCAGGCGCCGCCTGAGTACATCACTCGCTTCAAGGGCAAGTTCGACAAGGGCTGGGATATTGTGCGCGAGGAGACATGGCGCCGCCAGCTCGCGATGGGTATTATCCCGAAAGGCACCCGGTTGACCCCGCGCCCCGCAGAGATACCCTCGTGGAACAGTCTGAGCTCCGCGCAAAAGGCCTTCGCCGCCCGCACCATGGAGGTCGCTGCGGCGCAGCTGGTTTTCCAGGACGAACAGATCGGACGGGTGATCGCCGAACTCGATCGCATGGGCGAGCTGGAAAATACGGTCGTAGCGATGATCCTCGGCGATAACGGTGCCAGCGCCGAGGCGGGGCCGAAGGGTACGATCAACGAATTGCGCGGCATGGGCCGCCACGACGAGGATCCCGCCTGGCTCGAGGCGAACATCGAAAAGCTGGGCGGGCCGGACACTTACGAGAGCTATCCTGCCGGGTGGACCTGGGCGATGAACACGCCGCTGCGCTGGACCAAGCAGTATGCATCGTTCCTTGGCGGTATCCGCAACGGAATGATCCTTTCGTGGAAAGGGCATGTCGCTCATCCCGGCGCGATCTGCGACCAGTTCTCGCACCTCAACGATCTGGCGCCGACGTTCCTCGACGCTGCGGGGCTGCCGGCGCCTGATATGGTGTTGGGCGCAAAGCAGAAGCCCATCGACGGTACGAGCCTGTTGCCCAGTCTTGCCAGTTGCGAGGGCGCGAAGCCGCGCACCCAGTATTTCGAGATAGGCGGCAAGGTTGGCCTCTACCATGATGGGTGGTTCCTCTCCGGTGACGATGGGCGCTTGGCCTGGGAAAACCTTCCGCCCGGCGGCACCCGACCCGAGATGCAGTGGACGCTCTACGACCTGAGCCGGGACTTCTCGCAGGCCAATGACCTGTCGGCGAAGGAGCCAGCGCGGCTCGCGGCAATGCAGGCGCTTTGGAAGCAGGAAGCGCAGCGCAACAACGTCTTCCCGCTCGACCACCGCTTCGCCATGGCGCGCGGTGCGGCGACGCTTGGGAGCAACGGGCCGAAGCACTTCGACTTCTGGGGCAAGGACGTCAGCATCCCGACTCCAAGCGGACCGATGCCGATACTGCGCTCGTTCACTTTGACGGCAGATCTCAAGCTTGATACCGCAGCTGCTTCGGGGGTCGTGACCGCGTATGGCAGCAAGTTCGGGGGATGGAGCCTCTATCTCGATCAGGGGCGTCCCGCGTTCATTGGCGCGCGCTCGACCGATCCCAAGGAGATCACCCGTGTCGTTGCAGACCGCAAGTTGCCAAAGGGCGCGAGCAAGCTGACGATGCGTTTCGCGGTCGAGAAGATCGCTGGCCCCGCTATCGTCACGCTCAGTGTGGACCGCAAGGAGTTTGCGAGGGTACAACTTCCTACCAGCATGCTGCTCGCGGCAGGTAATGGCGAAACGCTAGATATAGGCCGCGACTTAGGGGTGCCGGTGACCGATTACGTCACGCCGCATGGCGCGATCGAGGGTAATATCCCTCACGTCAGCATCGTCTTCGACTGAGAGTGGTTGTCCCTTCGAGCAACTGTCCGCGCCAGGTCGTGATCTGATTAGGGTGCAGGTCATAGTCCGCCCGATCGCGAAGCTGCCTTCTCTGGCCGATGACTCGATGGAGGAAGCAATGCCTGCGAAGAAGTCCGACACGGGTCAGTTCCGGCAGAGTGTGGAATCGTAAGTTAGCTTGACCGGAAGAGGAACGCCGAGGTCAAGTTGTTGCGCCATCTGACTTTATCGACAACGCGCGATCTGGGCAATCTTGGCTACCCCGGAGAGGGAAAGCCGACGGGCTGTACCTGAGAACATGAAGCCGCTGCTGAACGAATGGGAAGGCTAGTGGCAGCAGCCGACACTGCCCGCCTGCACGGTCCCTCCCGTTCCCATTCTTCCCTTATGACATGATGTGAGAAAATGTGCCTATTGCGGCATAACCGCGGCCGCACTTTGATTGACTGTGATTTCAAGATTGAAAAATGATGATAATCAAAGTCATTGCCTCGCTTAGGCCGAGAAGTTCGGTAGCGAGTTGGCACGGATTCTGTCGAACATATGGTTGCATTAAACTCCAAATTTCGAGCGGTACTACTCAGCAATGGATTGCTGCTTTTTGCGGGAAGCAGGGTGTTCGCGCAGGAGGTGCCACCAGTTAATCCGGGGGACATCGTGGTGCGCAACCAGTTGCCGCCTACGGAGGTGGAACCGCTCCGCCGCTTCGATCCGCAGGACTTACGGGCGATGGGCATTTCGAGCATTGCTGATATGATCCAGCGTCTGGGGGCACAACTCAAAGGTCCCGATGGCGCGGAGCCCGTTTACGCCATCAATGGGCGGCGGCCCCTGGATACCAACGAGGTCAATACCCTTCCTTTTGACGGCATCCAGACGATTGAATTGCTTCCGCAGGAAGCCGCACCGCGGCTTGGCTATCCGCCGAACCAGCCCGTACTGAATTTTACGACCAAGGCCAAATTCCAGGGCTTCGAGGCCATGGCCAGCGGGCAGACCAGCACGGATGGCGGCGGCGGAATGGCCGACAGCAGCTTTGGCATGACGCGCTTGCGCGGCAAGAGCCGCTTGAGCATCACGGCCTATGTCACGCAGCAGGCCGAGCTGCGGCAGGAAGACCGACGGATCAGTCCCGACCCCGCCATTCCTTTCGACATTGTCGGTAATGTGACCGGAATCGGGGGCGCCGAGATCGATCCTCGGCTCAGCGAACTAGCCGGAACGGCGGTTTCCATTGCCGCCATCCCGCAGGCGTCCGATGCACGCGGAACACTTGCAGCCTATCTGCCGGGCGCCAACCGGCCGAACATAACCGACCTCGGCCCCTATCGCAGCCTGCGCCCTCGCCAGCGCAGGACAAAGTTGTCGGGCTTCCTGAGCCGTCCTCTTGGTGACAACATAACGGGCATGCTGAGTTTTTCAGGCGAACGCAGTCGAAACTGGTCGCGGCAGGGGCTCGCCACCGCCTCGATCCTTGTACCCGCCGCCAATGCGACTTCGCCCTTCCGCGCCGACGTGATCGTGAACCGTTACCTGAAGGAACTGCCGGTGCTTGAGCAGACAGGAAGCGATGACATCCTTCACGCGGGTGCCGGATTGGTTGGATCGATGGGGGGCTGGAACTGGACGCTGCGCCTCAACCACGACGTGGTTCGAAATCGCATCCAGAGCGACCTCGGGTTCGACGCAACCGCAGTACAGCAAGCGGTCAGCATGGGCGGCAACGCCTTCGCGCCGATCGGTTCTGCCGAGGCCGGGGCGGTCCTCAGGGATCGTGCGCGATCGACCGTGCGGACCAGCGAAGCCCAGCTTGTAGTGAACGGCATACCCGTAACCTTGCCCGCAGGGCCGCTAACCCTGACAACCACATTGAGCGGGCTCCGATCCGGGACGGACAGCACCTCGCTGTCGTTTCCCGATGCGAATGTCTCGCTGGGCCGCGATCAAGGAGGTGGCAGTGTAACCGCAAGCATTCCCATTGCCTCTGCGGCGTATGAAGTGCTGCCGTTCCTGGGCCGTCTCTCGGTCGATATTTCCGGCGGCGCGAACAGGGTGAGCCGCCATGGCACCCTGCTGAACGGGCATGTCGGACTTAACTGGGGCCCTGCGAAAAAAGTGCAGTTTCTAGCGACGCTGAAACATGCCGAGTCTGCACCCGTTCTCGCGTTCATCGGCGCGCCGCGCATTACAACCCCCAACACGCCCTTTGTCGATCTGGTTTCAGGCGAGAGCCTTTTCGTCACCTCGATATCGGGTGGAAACCCTGATCTTCTGGCCGAACGGCAGCGTACACTGACCCTGACCGCCAATCTGCAGCCCCTCAAGACGGACGCGGTGCGCACGAGCCTGATCTACGAAGACGCCACGATCCACGACCAGTCTTCCAGCGTCTCCGTTCTGACCCCGGCGATCGCCGCAGCCTTTCCGGATCGCTTCGTACGCGATGACACGGGGAAACTCGTGATCGTCGACCTCAGTCCGGTCAACCTGTTCCGCGAGCGCCAACGAACGCTGAAGGCGAGCCTCTCTTACAATGGCCCACTCGGTACGCCACCGCAGGCCCCGGCGCAGGGTGCGCCGCCTAAAGTCATCTATCTCAACGCCTCACTGACGCCGACGCTGAAGCTGGAAGACCGGCTTTGGCTCGGCCCGGGCACAGTCCCGCTCGACCTCCTCGACGGAGATAACATCACCGCCAGCGGCGGACGATCCCGCTGGGACGTGCAGGCCGATCTCAGCCTGTTTCGAGACGGGCTGGGCGTCTACCTCCAGTCGGTTTGGCATTCCGGCAGTCGCGCGCGCAATCCGGTGCCCGCCGCCGACCTGTCCTTCGCCCCACTCGGAACGACAAATCTGACAGTCTTCACCGACCTTGAGCGCTTGTTGCCAAACGAAGGCTGGGCGAAGAAACTGATGATCGACATCATGGTGCAAAACATAGCCAACAGCCGGCCCCGCGTGCGGGACAGGATAGGTGCGACGCCCGTTGCCTACCAGCCCGCCTACCTTGACCCGCTGGGCAGAGCTGTCACCCTACGCATGTTCAAGCGGTTTTGATCTATGCGCAGAACCGGACGGTCCTCGCCTGGGGAGTGAAAAACGTCGACTGAGCGTTTGTTTAGGTCGTCTTCGATGGGCAAGGCCTGGAAACGAAGCTGCCGTTCGCGCGCATACGAAGTAGCGGCGGGTATCAGCCGCGACCTGCCGGGAACGCCGCTGCTCTGCTCCCGCCAACGAAGCGGTCACTTGCGGGAAGGCTCGATCCCAGCAAGCCCCTCATATTTTCAGCCTCCAAGCAAGACATGCTGGATCTGGATCAAGCTGCCGGAAATTTGACATCTGACCTCTCCAGGGTTCACTTCCTGGGATCTTCAGCCATCGACCCATGGTTTCCTGCTTTGCGCAAAAATTTCGACGACCTAACCCGCCTGCGGCTGCTCAAGCTCATCCGCCGCCAGAGCGGCATTTCGCGAACCGAGCTTGCGGATCGGGCCGGACTGACAAAAAGCACCGTCACCGCGATTGTAGGCGAAATGATCGAGGCGGGCCTGATCGAGGAAAACGTGGTTCCGGCAGTCGGTCGCGGTCGCCCCAGGATCAGCCTGTCCATCGCAAAAGATCGAGCTCACGCCCTCGCCGTCTTTCCGCTTCCCGACGGCACGGCTTCCATCGATATCGTAAATCTTCAGGGTGAGCGGCTGTTCTCCTCCACTTCGGCGCTGGGCGACCTTACCGACCTCGTCAGCCTACCTGCGCGGCTGACGAGTTGCATTGAGGCTGCCGTTGCGGCGTCGAAGCTGGACCGCACATCGATCGGCGGCGTTGGAGTGGTAATTCCGGGGCATGTGGATCGCCATGAAGGTGTGATCCACTGGCTGCCACCCGCCGCGCCCCACGTCCCGATGCCGTTGGGAGGCAAACTATCGAAGTTGCTGGGCTTGCCCGTCACTCTCGAAAACCGCGCAAGCATTCTCGCCCGGGCGGAACACTGGTTCGGAGAGGATGGCGGTCAGGACGACTTTACCCTCATTGCGCTCATGGAGCTTGGAATGGGCGCCGCTCGCTATGCCGGAGGAACGCTACAAAGCGGTTTTCACGGGATGAACAGCGAGTTCGGCCACGTCAAAGTGGCCTTCGAAGGCGGACGAGCCTGTCACTGCGGAGGCACGGGATGCCTCGTCACCTATGCCAGTGCAATCGGCATCGTGACGTCTACGGGCCTCGCGGGCGACCTTCCCCGCGATGCCGCCGCCTTCTCCGCTTCATTCGACCGGACGGTGGAGGATGCGCTGCGGGGAAAGACGGCAGCAGTCGCCGCATTCGACCTGGCCGGAAAAGCGCTTGGCACCGCCATCGCGAGCCACGTCAACGAGCAGGATCCGGGCCGGGTGGTCGTCCAGACCCTGCATCCGCACCACGGTGTGCTGATGGAGCCTGCCTTGCGGAAAGCCGTCTCCTCGCAGATTCTGCCGTCCCTTTTGGAGCGGACCAGCATCCGTCTGCAACCGGTTGACGAGGACGATATATGGAAGGGGTCGGCCAGCCTGGCGCTGGAACGGATCTACACCGGCTGAGCCAGAAGCTGGGTTTTCTCCCGATGATAGATTTAGTTCATTGACCGAATTATATCTACTGAATAGGTTGAGAATGTAGGGACGGCCTGCCGGCGCTTGTTTGACGAGCAGATGTGCAGGGCCACCCGGCATCCGAGGCGACCACGCCAGGACTGCGTCAAACGTAATCGCAGGAGAGAAGATGGGGCAATTCGCGCCTTGGAGACGGCTGTCGGCCGCACTCAACTGACCATTTGATAGCCACCGCTCCGGCTTGAACTTCCGGGCGGGTTTCTTCGGCATTTGCCGCCTCGCGAAACCTTGGTGACGCGAAGAGCGAAGCTTTGCCCGATCCAGACAGATATGAAGGACTTCCAGCGTGGACAACCGATCCAGGTTTTCAAGGCACCGTCTCACTGCCATTTCGCTTTTCCTCGGTTCTGCGCTGTGCGGGAGCGGTGCGCAGGCGCAATCGCGCGAGGAGATTCCGGGTGAAATCGTCGTAACCTCGCAGAAGCGCACCGAACGCTTGCAGGACGTGCCGCTCGCGGTCACCGCTCTGTCGGGTGACGCTCTGGCTTCGCGTCAGATCAACGATACCAATGCCCTCGCCAACGCGATCCCGTCGCTGACCTATACCCAGAACAACAACGTCTCCAATTCCACTTTCCGGATCCGCGGTATCGGTACCTCGCTGTTCAACCAGGGATCGGAATCCTCGGTGTCGACTGTGGTCGACGGCGTGGTTCTTGCGCGGCAGGCACAGGGCTTCGTCGACCTTGCCGATATCGAACGCGTGGAAGTGCTGCGCGGGCCGCAAGGCACCCTGTTCGGCAAGAATGCCACCGGCGGCGTGATCAGCGTGGTCACTGCTCGCCCGACCGAGGAGTGGACGGGCCGCGCCGAGGCGACCATCGCCGAGCAGGACGAGTACCGCGTGAAAGGCACCATTTCCGGCCCGCTTTCGGATAGTCTCCGCGCCCGGCTGAGCGGTTTCTACAACGATGTCGGCGGCCACATCGACAACGTGGCGAACGGCAAGGACAAGAACGGCTTCAGGAGCTGGGGCCTGCGCGGCAAGCTCGACTGGGACGCAACGGAGCGCCTGAACCTGTTGCTGACCGCCGACTACCGCAAGACCGATGCCGATTGCTGCCAGCCGCAATACCTCCAGGTTGCCACGCCGCTACTCGCCTCGCTGATCGGACCGGTCGTCGCCGGGCGGCACAATAGACAGGTCAACATCGATACGCCCTCCTTCAACGATACCCGGCAGTGGATCGTCTCGCTCGAAGGCAATCTCGAACTGGGCGATCATACCCTGACATCCGTGACGGCCTGGCAGAAGTTCGACTTCGACAACAACGTGGATGTCGACGGGCTTCCCTACGACGGCCCGCTGCTGCTGCCCTACGGCCAGAGCAAGTACCTCCTCAACGGCGGACCGGCCGGTGTTCGCCAGTTCACCCAGGAACTGCGCCTCACCTCCCCCGAACATCGCCCGCTGACTTACGTGCTCGGCCTCTATTACCTCGACCTCGACCTGACCCGAGGCTTTCGCCGCCGCCTTCAATCCTGCGCCGGCGGCACGACGACAGTCGGCGCCGTGTGCCCGGCCGTCACCAACCTCTCGACTTGGCACGAGGCTTCCGGAGAGACCCGGCAGTGGGCCGCGTTCGGCCAGGCCGAATGGAATGTCATCGACCGTCTTTCGCTCATCGGCGGGTGGCGCCTCCAGCGTGAAACCGTGCGCTATGCGGGCAACCGCCCCGGCTCGGCGCTGGTCAGCGGCGACACCCCGCTCATGGCCGCCTCGATCGGCGATGGATCCACCGCAGATACCGACCTGTCGGGCAAGATCGGCCTGCAATATCGCTTCTCGCCGGACGCACAGGCCTATGTAACCTGGACGCGGGGCTATAAGGGCGCCGCCTATGATCTTGAGGTAAGCGCAGATTTCGCGAACCAACGCCCGGTTCGGCCCGAAACGGTCAAGGCATGGGAAGCGGGCGTCAAACTTGACTTGTTCGATCGTTTGCTGACCGTGAACACGGCGCTCTTCTACGCCGATTACACCGATCTCCAGGTTCAGGCTGCCCAGACCGATCCCGTCACCAACACCACTAGCTTCGTGCCGACCAACGCCGGCAGCGCCCGGACCAAAGGCGTCGAGATCGAGTTTACCGCGCGTCCTCTGCGCGGACTGACGCTCAGCGGCGGTGGAACCTATCTCGATGCCAGCGTCGATGTCGATGGGCTCAGCTGCCCGCTATACGCTCAGGGTTCCGCGGCGGTTCGCACCGACAGCCCCGCCAACCAGTGCTATCGCACGGGCACAGGCGCCACCCCCTTCCTCAACGTGCGCGACGGACGCATTCCCAATTCGCCCAAGTGGCGCGGAACGGCAACCCTGCGCTATGAGAGCGACATCGCCGGGACCGATTTCGCGGCCTTCGGCCAGCTCTCCGGCAACGCCCAGTCCAGGATCCAGTTCGCCCTCGAACAGGACCGCGACCTTGTGCAAGGCGCCTATGCCACCTTCGACCTCAGCCTCGGGCTGCGGCGGCAGGACGGCCGCTACGGGGTGACGCTGTTCGCACGCAACCTGACGAACCAGCATTTCGTCAACGGCATGGGCCGTGCCTCGGTCCTCACCAATGCCGCCAATCCCTACAATCTGACCGGCTTCATCCCGAAGGACGCCGACCGCTACTTCGGCGCGACCTTCACGTTCAGCTATTGAGGAGTAAGGGCATGACCCGGATTTCCCGCAGAAAACTGCTTTCCTCCAGTGCGGCAGCGGCGGCCGCCGGCCTGGCCGCGAAAGTGCAGGCGATCCCCGCCGATCGCGCGCGCCCCAATATCCTCTGGCTGGTCAGCGAGGACAACAACCCCTTCATCGGGGCCTACGGCGACAAGCTTGCCCATACTCCGACCCTGGACCGGATGGCGCAGCAGGGCGTGCTCTACCGCAATGTCTACTCCAATGCGCCGGTATGCGCCCCTTCCCGGTTCGGCATCATCACCGGTGTCCACCCCGAGAGCGCAGGGCCCGCCCACAACATGCGAGCCGTGGCAAAACTTCCGCCGCTGCTCTCCGGATTTCCGGAGTATCTGCGGGCAGAGGGATATTACTGCACCAATAACGCGAAGACGGACTACAACTCCGACCTCGATCCGGCACGTATCTGGAATGCTTCCAGCAAGGACGCGCATTGGCGGAATCGTCCCGGAAATGCGCCCTTTTTCGCGGTATTCAACACTGAAACCACGCATGAATCGAGGATCTTCCAGCCGCTGGACGGCCGGGTGAAGCCGCAGGACATCCGTCTGCCTGCCTATCTCCCCGACACCCCCGGCATCCGGCAGGACTTCGCGACCTACTACAACCGCATGGAGGCGATGGACGGCGAGATCGCGGCGCGGCTCGCGGAACTCGACGCGGCGGGCCTGACCGAAGATACGATCGTCTTCTACTACTCCGACAATGGCGGCGTCCTGCCGCGCAGCAAGCGCTACTGCTACGATGAAGGCCTGCGCTGCGCCATGATCGTGCATTTTCCGGAAAAATGGCGCCATCTCGCTCCCGGTGCGCCGGGCCGCGAGGTACGCGCGCCGGTGACGTTCATCGACCTTGCCCCCACGGTTCTGTCACTTGCCGGGATCGCCAAGCCCGCGCACATGCAGGGGTCGGCCTTCCTCGGCCCCTATGCGGCCAAGCCCAAGCGGTATGCCTTCGGTATGCGCAACCGCATGGATGAGCGCTACGACATGTCACGCACCGTCACGGACGGCCGTTATCGCTACATCCGCAATTATTCGCCGCACCGTCCCTGGGGACAGCACGGCCAGTTCCAATGGGTCGCCAAGGGCTATCAGGATTGGGAAGCAGCGCATCTTGCCGGCACGCTGAACCCGGTTCAGGAACTCTACTGGCAGCGCAAGCCGTTCGAGCAGTTCTTCGATCTCGAAAGCGATCGCGATCAGGTGGTCAACCTCATCGATGTGCCGGCGCATCGCGCCAGGATCGAAGGGATGCGCCGCGCCCTGGACGCGCACATAGTCGAAGTGAACGACAACGGCTTCATACCTGAAGGCGCGGAGCCCGAAGGTTACCTGCAAAGCCGCCTGCCAGGTGCCTACCCTCTTCCCCGGATAATGGAGGTGGCGGCCTTGGCCGCGAAAGGCGATCCATCCAATCTGGAAGCGCTGCGAGCGCACCTGACGAACGAGAACGCCATCGTTCGATACTGGGCTGCGCAGGGCCTGCTGATCCTCGGTCAAGCCGCTCGCCCAGCCCAAGCAGACGTTATCCAGCGGATGAATTCCGATCCTTCCGATCATGTACGCATCGCGCTCGCCGAACTTGCGGCCGGTTTCGCAAACGACAGTGCGCCGGTTCACCTCCTGGGCAAGCTTCTCGCGGAACACCCAAACCCGCGCGTCCGCCTCCAGGCGATCAACGCACTCACCTACCTGGGCGCCAGGGCAAACCTCGTCCGGCCCGCGATCGATGAAGCGGCGGCGGCGCAGGACGACGAGTATCTCAAGGCTTCCGGCCGATATCTTCAGTTCGTTCTTGATGGAACGTACACACCGGCATCACCGGTGCTCGATATCGACGCCTTCATGAAGCGGATGCAATCGGCACGGTAAGTAGTACGTTTGGGCAGTAGTGCAGCAAAACCCAGCGGGGAAACTCCTGCTGATTTCCGGACGAGGGCCAGTTTCATTCGGAGCGGACGATTGATCTCTGGCGCCCCGCTTTCGGCTGAAGTCAAGACTGGTGCGCTGATAGCTGCCGTTCGATGAGGTGTGGGTGGAACGACCTAAATTTGTCATGAGTTGCCTTACCTGACCGTCCCCACCTGAGCGTTAGATTTTAACGTATGAACGGTGACAAAGGTCGTCTGCGATGGGCAAGGCCTGGGACAAAGCAGTGGTTCCGGGCCGAGCCTATAGCGTCAGCTTTCGCGCAATTAGGGCCATCGAGTGGACCAGGGGCTTAGCATTGAAAGCCGGCAGGTGGCTTTCAAGTTCTTAATCCGGAAAGCGGCAGCAGCAGACGGAGAGTGCAGACGCTACCACCTGGGACGAATGCCACCGTCGATTGCCTGGAATTGGCCATTCCCGTCTGCTGATGAAGCGCTGCGTCGTGCTGTCAAATAGTGCGTGGATCGATCACGGTGCGAATGGGCGCGAGCGGGCTGGACATGCGGGCGACGGCATCGGACACTCCGCTCAGGCCAATGCGTTCACCGATCCAGGGGCATACGTCGATCCGGCCATCGGCGATGGATCGCAGTGCAAGCTCCATATCCTGCCCTTCCTCACCACCGGCGAAGTGGACGGTCAACCGTTTGTTCTGCGCGGCGAAGACATAGAATTGCTCCTGCTCCATGCAATACCCGCCCATCACGATCCGCGCTTCAAAGGCGCAGGCCGCGATGATTTCGGGCAATAGGCCAGGCAGGCCGACATTCTCATAAATCAGGTTGGCGCGGCGGTTGCCGAGATCGGGCAGCGGCGCATAAGGGGAAAGTTCGCGAGGATCGACCACGATGTCAGCGCCCACGCGTATAGCCATCTCGCGCCGCCCTGCGTGAAAGTCGGCGGCGATGATTGGACCGATACCCATCAGCTTGAGTCCAGCGATGACGCCCAGCCCGATGGCGCCGCAGCCGACAACGAGCGGGATGTCGTCTTTTGAAGGCCTCCCTCGACGCGCGTGCTCCAGCCCCACGGCAAGCGGCTCGGTCATAGCCGCCATGTCGTCATCGAGTTCGGAGGGAACCTCGATCAGGGTCGCTTCGTCGAGCAACATCAGTTCGCCCCATCCCCCCGGACAATCGTGGCTGAAGCCGATCACCGCATGGGCGCCCTGCTGGCGCATCACCGGCAAGGATACGACCCGCCGCCCCGGCTTTACAGTGCGCTGGCTGCCGGGTCCGTAGTCGATCACTTCGCCTACATATTCGTGGCCGGGCACGAACGGCCGGCTGAAGTCGAGCCCTGCATAGGGGCCGCCGAAACGCCTCGACAGGTCGATGACGTTCTGGCCCGAATGCAGGAAATGCTGCTCGGACGCGCACATCCCGCAGCTGTGCGTGCGGACGAGGGCCTGCCCCGTGGCGGGAACGGGGTCTTGCACATCGGCGACGCGCACCGCGCCATTTTCGATGACCGCAGCCTTCATGATCTCTTACTCCATTCCGGACAGCAGGCGATCGGCCGCCTCGGGATATCGGCGCAGGACGTCGTACGAAGGATCGGTACGATCGCGGCGAGCCCGTTCATGGCGCTGCATTTCGGAAACCTCCCGCACTTCGTCGAAATCGCGGATCGTCAGACGCTTCACCAGTCCCCAGCGACCGGCGCGCTTTTCCCATTGGTCGATATAGCGGTTCCAGATCGTCATCTGCCGCAGCACGCCGTCACGCTCGATCCGCAGCGATGCGGTGCAATAAGCCTCGCTCCCGGCACGGTCGCCATCCAGCTCGAGCACGATGTTCGAGACCTGATGCGAATGGTGGAGCGTGTGACGATGCTGCGTGCAGATCAGATCGATCACGCCCTTGCCTGGCCCCTGATAGACGTCGGCACCGTAATCCGCCCAACCGTCCTCGTGCCAGATCGAATGGCCCAGCGGCACATCCAGCCGATCGACCGAGCGGCAATAGCGGTAGATCAGATCGGTGATGGCGGTACGATCGGCCAGCGCCAAGAGAGCGGCAGCCGTGCTCAATTGCCGGTTCCGTAGAGCTGGGCGGTGACCCTGCTTACCGCAACCACGCGCGCGCGCCGTTCCGCCGCCGATTGAGGAGACATTCCGGGCTGGTCGTCCGCCTGCCCGACGTTGTGGATCGGCCCATGCGGTAGCCGTTCCAGTCCAAGACGAGCAACGGCCTCCGCACTCCAGACATCCGCGGGCATATCCATGCCCTTATCGGCCAGAAACCGGCGGAATTCGGGCGTATCGGTTCTGCCCAGCACCAGGGTCAGAACATCGACGCCATGCGGTTGCAAATCCGCCCACAAACCTTCGGCGAACCCCAGCATGAAGGCCTTGCTGCCGCTGTACGGCCCCATCGTGGCAGCACCGCCGTAGCAGGCGCCGGAATTGACAAGCAGAATGCCGCCTCGGCCCCGAACGCGCATCGACCTGGCGAAATGGTGGCAGACCGCCAGTGTCGTCACGACATTGCGTTGGATAAGCTCCAGCCATGCGGCAAGCTGCACGTCGAGAAAAGGCTTGCCGTTCGGATCACCGCCGGCGTTGCAGATGAGCAGGCCCACTTCGCGATCGCCGACCACCGCCACGATCCGCTCCAACGCATCGCCGAGAGCCAGATCGACTGCCGCGCTGATGCACTCGACCCCGTAGTCCCGGGCGATCTCTGCCTTCAGCTGTTCGAGCGGCGCCTCGCGCCGGGCGATAAGGACAGAGGGTATGCCCTCTGTCGCGAGCTGCCGCGCGAACTCGCGCCCGGTTCCCTCAGACGCACCCAGAACCAATGCCCAGGGCCCATACCGCTCCACCCAGCTCATCGTCTCTCCCCTTATCGCTTTTGCCGAAATCTAACTGGCAGCGTGATATACCGCCAATACAATTCCGGCGTTCAAGATATAACAGATCAGAATATCATGAGGAGACGGCCTTGGAACTCAGGCAACTGCGCTACTTTGCTAGGATCGCCCAGGACGGCTCACTGACAAAGGCGGCCGGGGTACTCGGCATAGCGCAGCCGGCGCTCAGTCGGCAGATGCGGATGCTCGAACAGGAACTGGGGATCGCCTTGTTCCGGCGTACGGCGCGCGGGATGAACCTGACGGATGCTGGCGAGAATCTACTCGCCTCGATTGCCGGGCCCCTCCACGACATCGACCTCGCAACGCGCAATATCAGGACGCCAGGCGACCGGATAGAGGGGGAGTTCACTATCGGCATGCCGCCGGGCCTCGGTGAAGTATTCGGCCGCCCTTTCGTGCATTCGGTAAAGCGGAATTACCCTGAGATCCGGCTACGCATCGTCGAGGGGAATACCGGGAGCCTTCAGGATTGGCTGGTCCGGGCGGTGATAGACTTCGCGGTTCTTGAAGAGCAGGCAGCAGATGCCCGCCTTTCACTGCGATGCGTGCGCGAGGAACCGCTGATGCTCTTCGCGCGGGATTCCGGACCTGAGCGCGAACCGCTGGATTTCGCAGAAGCGTCGAAGCTGCCTTTGATCCTGCCCTCCCATCATCTCGGCATACGCAGGACTATCAATGCCGCAGCCATCGCCGCAGGCCTTGCAGTGAACCCGACGATCGAGATCGACGATCCTCACCTTGCGCTGAGACTCGTCGAGGACGACTTGGGCTGCGCGATCCTGCCGACATGCCTCTTCGCGCTGGCGGAGGGTCATGGCAGGTTGTCGGGGCGGGCTTTTTCCGACCCCAAACTCAAATATCGGCTGTTTCTAAGCTTTCGAGATCAAGCGCGCTTTCATCAGGGGCGCGCGGAAAATTGCGTTGCCGACTTGCTTGCTGCCGCGATCGGACATCATGCTCCTGAACCCGAATGACGTCGCCAGGATCGCGCGAATGTCACGCGGGCAAGCCAGTGTCCGTGAGGTATGTCCCCCCAGAGCCTCGACGGGGAGCGGACGTGATTAGGTTGTAATACCCCCGAAGCAGCCTACATTGCCTTTTGCAAATCTATCGCAATAAGGAAGCCTTGATGGCAAAGCCGATGCCGCGCACGATGACCGTCCTCTCCAGGCGGTCGGTATCACCGTCAATGATCAGAGTGACTCTGGGCGGTGAGGGCTTGGTGGACTATCCGCGCTGTCAGGAGGGCGGCTACGTCAAGCTGATGTTGCCGCCTGCGCCGGGTCTAACCAAACCCACCGTGCGAACCTACACGATCCGCGCACAGCGAGAGGGCGAAATCGATGTCGATTTCGCTCTTCATGGTGTTGCGGCTGGTGTTTCGGGACCGGCGACGCGATGGGCCACGACGGTGGCGCTTGGCGATACGATCGAGGTGGGCGGCCCGGGGCCGGCGAAGCCGCTTCCCGAGGGGTTCGACTGTTACCTAATAGCAGGGGATATGACCGCGATCCCCGCCATCACAGTCAATTTGGAGGCGCTTGACCGCGGCGCGAAAGGTTATGCCGTCATAGAGATTCAGCGCGAAGAAGACAGAATAGGCATGGACGCGCCCGACGGCATCGAGGTCCAGTGGCTGGTCAATCCGGCACCGGGTAAGGAGCCGCACCTTCTAGTCGAGGCGCTTCGCGCGAAAGGCAGACCTGCAGGTCGTGTATATGGCTGGGCGGCAAGCGAATTCTCCGCGATGCGGTTGATGCGAACCTATCTGCGCGAAGAAATGAATCTGAGCCCGACGGAACTCTACATCTCGAGCTACTGGAAGCTGGGTCTTGACGAGGAAAACCATAAGATCATCAAGCGCGAGGACGCCGAGGCAACGGCCGTTATCTAAGCCTGCCACGAGTACGCGGCTTGGCGGTAGCGTGATTGCAGTGCGGGACGGGCAGGGCCTATATGGCTCTCGCATGTATCCACCTGACAGACATCGCCTCGAGTGGAAGCGAGTGCCGGAAAGACAAAAAGAGGCGGCCAGATGACCGCCTCTTTTTCCTTCAATACTTGAAGCCAAAGCTCAGGAAGAAACTGCGCCCTGGTTCCGGGAAGCCATCGGTGAGCACGTAATAATCATCGAACAGGTTGCGTACGCCCGCGCCCACTTCGACGCCTTCCCTCAGCGCGTAGTTCACCGTGAGATTGGCCTGCACATAGCTGCCGGTACGGTAATAGCGGGAACCGTCCGTGCTTACCGTCCAGCGGTTCGACGCGATATCGGCGTTTGGCAGCACGTGCAGCCCTTCGAACGGCGACCAGTCGGCCCAGACGAAGGCTTTGTGCGTGGGCACGCCGGTCGGCTGGAACGCGCTATTGGTGGGATCGTCCAGATCGCGGTGGGTGTAGGTATAATTGCCGCCCAGGCTGAGCGTGGGCGCGACGCGTGCGGTAAGCGCGATTTCGCCGCCATAGTAGTTGCCGCTGCCGAGGTTGCGGCTCTGGGTGACCGCCTGACCCTGATAAAGCGTGGGGAAGGCGACGATCACGTTATCGAGATGCGAATAGAAGGCGGTGGCCTCGGCATGGAGCGGGCCGAAGTCGCGCGTGCCGCCGATCTCGTAATTGGTCGCGCGCTCGGCCTTGAGGTTCGGATTAGACGTGGCGCCGCCGAAGCGCGAACTGAAGCGCTCGAAAATGGTCGGGAACCGCGCGCGCGAGGAAATGCTGGCGTGCAGGCTGGTCTGCGCATCGGCGCTCCAGACCAGTTGCGCCTGTCCGTTCAGCGCCTGTCCGTTGTGCAGCGCATATTCGATCAGCGCTCCGCTGGCATAGTCCTCCGCCCGCGAGAGGTCGCGCCAGTCGAAGCTGGCACCGGCCGTGAAGGCCAGTGCCGGCGTCAGGTCGAGCCTATTCTCGGCAGCGATGCTGTAGATTTCCTCGACGCTGGTTTGCCTGGGCTCGGTGTCTCCCGAGGGGAAGGCCTGCTGCCATTCGACATGCTTGTCGCGCCGGTAATGCGCCGCGATGCTCAGCCGGTCGATATCGCTCACCGCAACGTCGAGCTGCGCCGAACCGCCCCAGGCGGTGTCGGCATAATAACTGTTGAAGGCGCGTCCCTTGGTCTGGGTAGTCTGGCTGGCATCGTCGAAGGCGCGCAGCAGGTTGTCGAACCCGTTGCGGTAGATGCGGGTCTTGAGTGTAGCCCGGTCCCCCAGTGCGGTGGTCGAGAGGAAATAAATGCTGTCGATGTTCCAGTAGGGCCACGACCAGTTGCGCTGCGACGATGGCAGGTCGGTAACATGGAGCGGCGCGTTCTTCGAGCCTTCCTGCCGGGTGTAGCTGAGGGAGTATTCGTCGGTCGCATTCGGAGTGAAGCCCAGCTTGGCGTTCACTCGCCAGTCGGCGGTGCGCGAGAAATCGCGATGGCCGCCGTCCTCGGCCGATCCAGCAGTCGGTTCATAGCTGCCGGGAAGATCCCAGTGATCGGTGAAATTCCGGGTATAGCTGGCCTGCGCGTACCACATGTCCTGCTTCGTCCCGAGCAGGGCGAAGACGTTGTAGCCGGTGTACTCGCCTTTGCGCCCGAGATTCAGGGTGCCCCGCGCTTGCGCTTCGATCGGCTCGCTCGGCTTGCGGGTCACGAGGTTGATGGCGCCGCCCATCGCTCCCGGTCCGTCGAGCACAGAGGCATAGCCCTTGGCCACCTGCACCTGGGCGATGTCGGAGGTGAGGAACCGGCCATAGTCGAGCCGCCCGTCGGCAGGCAGGTAGACGCGGATGCCGTCGATCGAGAGGGGCACCTGGTAACGGTCGAAGCCGCGCACGTTTATCAGCCGCTCGTTGCGCGAACCGCCGCTGTTCGATGACGAGACGCCCGGCATCAGGTTCACCGCGTCGTCCAGACTGTTGCGCTGGAACAGCGTCATAGCCTCGGCATCGAGCGTGGAGGAGGTGATCGAAGGCTCACCCGGCGCCGGTGCGGTAACGATGATCTGGCCGAGCGTGAAAGCATTGCCGCGCTGCCTGTCCTGATCGGCGGGTACATCGGACTGGGCAAAGGCGGGGCAGGCAAGGACGCAGGAAAGAGTAACCGCACAGACGGAGGCGAAACGCATGAAAAAAGCCCTCATGTTTTGTGCTGTCGCCGTTTGGGCGATTCGCTATATCCATTCGTATATAGCTTTTTGTGCAATGCAAAAGCGTGAGCAAATGGGGCTTCCAGTGATCGGACGAGAAATGAAGGGTTTCAAAGGAAGGCTGGTTTTGGCCGCTCTGCTGATGTTGACGCCGGCCGGCGTCGTGCTGGCACAGGAGATGCCCGTGCCGGGCTCGGCCTCCTCCGCCAAGGTGCCCGTGGCCTGTCGGGCCACGCCGCCCGCGCTTCCCGCCGAGTTGAGCGGCTGGTATCGACGCGTGCCCTTGGCTGCCGGACAGGACGCAGGCGCGGCAGCACGGCTGACGCCGGGTAAGGCGGTGGATGGCATGCTCAGCCCCACGCCGGAAGTCCGCTATGCCCAGCGCCCTGAAAAGCCCGGCGGATCGGTGAGTTTCGGCGGCATCTACACTTTCACCGTATCGGCGGCAGGGCACTACCGGGTGGCGCTCGGCTCGGCGGCGTGGATCGACGTGATCAGGGCCGGCGATGCGACCACAGGGCTGACTTCGATCGCGCACGGCCATGGGCCGGACTGTTCGGGCATTCGCAAGATGGTCGATTTCGCGCTCGAACCGGGAGACTATATCCTGCAGATCTCGGCCAATGCCGAAGCGAAGCTGCCGCTGCTCGTCACCCGCCTGCCTTGAGGCCTCGATGCGAAATACGGTAACGGGGGCCGCAACCGGAGTGCTGCTGATCGTCACTGCGGTTTCGGGGTTTATGGCGGTTTCCCGCGCGGAGACGCAGCCGTCCGAATACGTGAAGGCCGCTCGTATCGAACTTGGTCGTCGGCTGTTCTACGACGCCGACCTTTCGATCAACGGCACCATGTCCTGCGCGACCTGCCACGAGCAGCACCACGGTTTCGCCGACGGCAACCGCACCCATCCCGGCGCGCTCGACGATCCAGGGCGGCGCAACGTGCCCACGCTCGCCAATGTCGGCGATTTCCCGCAGCTGACGTGGGCAGATCCGCGCCTCACCAGTCTTGAAGCGCAAGTGGCGGTGCCGATGTTCGGCCAGCATCCGGTGGAAATGGCCATGAACGGGCACGAGGCGGAGATCGCGCGCCGCCTCGGCCGTGATCCCTGTTACCGCACGCAGTTCGCGCAGGCCTTTCCAGGAAGCGACGGCACCATCGACTATCCCAAGGTCGCCCGCGCCCTTGCCGCCTTCGAGCGCGCGCTCGTCTCGCGTGGCAGCGACTGGGACAAGTCCGCGCTTGGAGATCACGCCCGGAAGGGCGCCAGGATCTTCAAGCGCAACTGTGCGGCATGCCACAGCGGGGTGAACCTCACCGACTCTCGTTACCACCGCATTGGTGCTGTGCCGCCGCCCAATGCCCATGATCCGGGCCTGGCCGAAGTCACCGGCCGCATTCGCGACCGCGGCCGCTTCCGAACGCCCAGTTTGCGCAACGTGTCCGTCAGTGGGCCATACCTGCACGATGGCTCTGCGCCCTCTTTAGACGCAGCTATCGCGGCGCACACTCGGATCGCGCTTTCGGTAGCCGACCGCAGCGCGGTGACAGCTTTCCTCGCCAGCTTGACCGATCAGGTCTTCCTGACGAACCCGGCATTCTCACTGCCACGATCGGCTTGCGGGAAAGCGCTGTAAAACTGCAGGGTCAGAGATGCTGCGGTATCGCGATGGCCATCGATGCTTTCCGGAATCTGCCGGCGTACCGAGACGACAGCCATGTTTCTGACCGAGCGATTTAGCTTGAGATCATGCTGTGCTCGGCAGAGGGACTTCGGCTGCTGGGATTGGCTCAGGGCCTGTTCGTTAGACAACGCAAGACCGAGCTATAAGCGAACGACGCACCAGGCCGGCACACGATCCATCTGGACAGCAGCCGTTTTAGTACGATAGCAGGGCGTACAAACGGGGGTGTATCATTTCAATTCGTCGACTGCTGGTCGTGGCGATGCTGGCGGGCATCGCGACCAGCGCGGGCGCGCAGGACCAGGGGGCCCTGACCGTGCCGGTTTCCGCGCCTGACCATCTCTCGGCCGCGCAAGTGTTTGCGCTGGCCGGGCGGGCGCGTGATCGCGGCGATTTCGCCACTGCCGAGATTGCCTATCGCGCCCTGACGCAGGATGTCGACCTTGAGGTGCGCACCGAGGCGCGCTTTCGCCTTGGCCTGATGCTGGCCGACGATATGCGGCGTTACGGCGATGCCGCGCTCGAATTCCGCCGCATCCTCGATGATAAGCCGGGAGCCGCGCGCGTGCGTCTCGAACTGGCGCGGATGCAGGCGATGCTCGGCAACATGGCGGCGGCCCGCAAGGAACTGCGCGCGGCGCAGGCCGCCGGGCTGCCTTCCGCAGTGGAGCAGTTGGTGCGCTTCTACTCGCGCGCGCTCAATGCCCGAAAACCGCTGGGCGGCTCGGTCGAGGTCGCGCTGGCGCCGGACAGCAACATCAACCGGGCCACGCGGTCCGATACGCTGGGCACCGTGATCGGCGACTTCTCGCTCGACGAGGATGCCCGCGCGAAGTCGGGCGTGGGCCTTGCCCTGCAGGGACAGGGCTACTTTCGCCTCGGCATCGAACCCGGAGCCGACCTGCTGGTGCGCGCCTCCACCGGCGCGACGCTCTACCGCGAGGGGGACTTCAACGACATCACCGTGGCGATCCAGGCCGGGCCGCAATACACCTGGGGCAGCAACCAGCTGACCTTCTCGGCGGGCCCTGCGCGGCGCTGGTTCGGGGGGCATCTGTTCAGCACCACGATCGGCGGCGGCGTCAGCTGGCAGCGGCCGGTGGGCAAGCGCGGGCAAGTGCGGCTCGACGGCAACATCGCCCACGTCACCAACCGACGCAATGCCCTGCAGACGGCGGACGACTTCACGCTCTCGGCCAACTTCGACCGCGCCTTCAGCGCGCGCTTCGGCGGCGGCGTGCAGGCTTTCGGCTTCCGCGAGGCGGCGCGCGATCCGGGATACTCGCTGGCGATGGGCGGAACCTCGGCCTATCTGTTCCGCGAAATGGGCCGCACGACGCTGGTGGGCACGCTGGGCTACAGCCACCTGGAAGCGGACGCGCGCCTGTTCCTCTACCCGAACCGCCGGGTCGAGGACCGCTACAGCGCCAGCATCGCGGCAACCTTGCGGGCGCTGCATCTGGGCAGCTTCGCACCGCTGGTGCGCCTTAAATGGGAGCGCAACCGCTCCTCTATCGAGATCTACGACTATCGCCGCGTCGTCGCCGAGTTTGGCGTCACTTCGGCATTCTAAAGGGGGGAACGGTTCATGAGTTCAATTTCGGCTGCACGCAATTCTGCTATCGTTTCGCTGACCGCGCTGAGCCTCGCGCTGGCCGCTTGCGGCGGCGGAGGCGGCAGCACCAACAGCACGCCCGCACCCCCGCCGACGCCAAGCCCTTCGCCTACCCCGACGCCAACTCCCCAGTCTACGCC